>CAYRFN010000190.1:0-7828 GCA_964423495.1 uncultured Desulfobacteraceae bacterium | reverse complement strand
CTTCGGTCAGATCCGTCTCTAATGCTAACTCAGTCATCCCAATAATGCCGTTCATTTGGCGTTAAATCCCTATTGGTTTTTTCAAGCAATTCCTCTACAGTATAGCCGAACATCTCCCGAATGGCAGAGTTGAATTCCGCAATCTTGCCTTCCATATCAACCATCGCATACCCATCACGGCTCCTCTCGATTAATTCGCGATATCTTCTTTCCGTTCCGCTATACTGAATTTCCGAAGCCTCTAATTCTGACAGCCGTTTGGGCATTTTTGTCAATTCATTCAGGATATGCTCTCTTTTGTTAGCTTCACCTTTCATTTCTCACCCCATCTTATGCTTGTGATAATATTAATCCATAAAACTATGTACGCAAAATATATGCCCAAGTGAAGAACATTATCATTGGTAATGACTGTTCGACCTACAAACTCCGTCCGTCAGATAAGCGACTATATGTATAAAATAACTCAAGTTTTTACACTTGAAATATAACTTGATAAGAATTTCTTTTTCGGGAAAGAAGTATAGGAAAATTGGCCTTATGTGTCAATGTCAAACAGGAGTCATGGGTTAGCTTAATGAAGATGTCCTCTCTAACTGCTGTGTTAAAATGTCTCCATTATGGAAAAGGATATTTTAGCAATGAGTCAGAGATAGAGGCAGAGGTACCATCTATTAGAGATGGTGGTAGGTGGGAAGATAACATTGAGAGAAGCCAGCACACCGATAGGGGTCCCCAATAATATTACCGCTTTGAATGCAATCAAAAAAGTAACGACAGGCCCATCTACAATTTCTCGAAAGTATGGAGCAGATCGAACGAGCAATCCGGGGGACTGTGACTGGTATTAGAGACCAAGATAGGTTTTACGGATAACCTCGTCTTGGAGCAATTGATCGCCGGTCCCTTCGGCTATGATTTTACCTGAAGAGAGGACATAATTGCGGGAGGCCATTTTAAAGACCGTACTCACCTCTTGTTCCACAAGAAGGACAGTAATTCCTAGATTTCGGATCTCTGCGATTTTTTCAAATACCTCTGCCCGCAAAATGGGGGCTAGGCCGGTAGAGGGCTCATCAATGCACAACAGTTTGGGTTTAGACATCAATGCCCGGCCAATGGCAAGCATCTGCTGTTCTCCTCCTGAGAGAGTCCCGGAGATTTGATTTGATCGTGCCTTAAGCACAGGAAATAATTGATATGCTTTATCAAGGTTATCCTGAATTTCATTCTTCTCTTTAAGCAGGTAAGCGCCTGCCAGCAGATTGTCAAGTACCGTCATCTCCCGAAAGGGCCTTCTCCTTTCGGGACAATGAATCAGGCCTCTTTTAACGATCTCATGCGCAGGTACTTGATCTATCCTCTTCCCGTCAAAGGTTACCTCCCCCTCGATGGTTATGTCTCCACCGGTTGATCTACGTGTGATATTCCTTTCCCAGGCCACTAACCCGGTTATGGACTTGAGGAGAGTTGATTTGCCGGCCCCATTGGGTCCTACCAGGCTCACCAGTTCACCGGTTTCCACCCCCATACTCAAGTCATTAATGAGCATAGCCTTATCGTAGCAAACAGTCAAATTAGTGACATCCAGCAGCAATTTTAGATGTCTCCTTCCCCGAGATAGGCCTTAATGACATTGGGATTGTTAACCACCTCATCAGGCGTCCCGTCAGCAATGATGATCCCGAAGTTGAGTACAATGATCCGGTCCACGATCTTCATCAATTGCTGAAGCTTATGTTCCACAATGATCATGGCAGGTCCTTCACTGTGTAACCGGCCAAAGCGGCCACCCTTGTGCAGTCTCTTAATGGATTTGGCCATAAGATCGGTTTCAGCCGGGCTCAGCCCTCCGAAAGGCTCGTCTAAGAGCAGTAGTTCTGGCTCTGTGGCCACAGCCCGGGCGACCTCCAGCCGCTTGAGATCGCCCTGAGAAAGGGTAGAGGCCTTTTCAAGGGCCATATCAGAAATACCCGCAAATTCCAGAGCATCCATAGCCTTGGCTTCGACCCGTTTGACCCACTCGCCCCTTTTCATGGCGCGGGGTGAAAGGCAAGAGACCATAACGTTTGCAATGATGGGCAGACGGCGAAAAGGCCTCATGTTCTGAAAGGTGCAGGCAATTCCTAAGTTTACGATATCCCAGGTCTTGCGCCCTACAATTCCTTTGCCCTTGAAATGGATGCCCCCCGAATCGGTTTTCAATATACCGGTTATCAGCCTCAACAGGGTTGTCTTGCCGGCACCATTGGGGCCGATCATACCCAGTATCTCGTGCCGACCCATGGAAAAACTGACATCATCCACAGCCCGCAACCCCCCAAAGTGCTTGCTCAGACCCTCAATTCCCAGGAAAGGTTGGTCGCCCATATCAGGTTTCCTCCGCCTCTTCCCTCAACTCCCTCCGAGATACCTTTCCCACGTCCGTTTTGGGGAGCTCACCCCTAAATTCAATGATCTTAGGAACCTTGTAATGGGCCAGATTATCACGGCAAAAGTCCATAATCTCCTCCTCGGAGATCTTACCTCTGGCCTCACCCTGTAAAACTACGTAGGCCTTTATCAATTGCCCCACTTTGGGGTCCGGCACACCAACCACGCCGGCGGCCTTGATCTGCGGATGTCTATATAGAACCTCTTCCACGTGCCTGGCAAATACCGAGTAACCTTTGAATTTAATCAGATCTTTTTTGCGGTCAAAGAAGTGAAAATACCCCTCTTCATCCATCCTGACCAGGTCCCCGGTTCTGAGCCATTTTTTGCCGTCGATCTCTATAATGGCCTCTTCGGTCTCCTCGGGTCTCTTCCAATAGCCCTGCATGATGTTGGGGCCGTGGAGGATCAATTCGCCCACTTCGTTTACAGGCATAAATTCCGTGCCTTCCGCTTCAACAATTTCGGCAGTTACACCAGGGAGCGGTACACCAAAAGAACCGGTCTTGGGTCTATCATAAGGGGTACTGTGACTGACTGCGGTGGTTTCGGTCATCCCATATCCCTCGAAAATCCGTGCCCCGGTTCTTTTTTCCCAGGCCTCAATGGTCGATTCATGAAGGGTATCGGCGCCGCAGGCGATCAACTTGAGACGCTTCCAATTGACCCGGTCGGTCTTCTCATACTCCTTTAGGTATTCAAACAGGGTGGGTACGCCATAGAATGCGGAGGCCTGGTATCTTTCCATGGCCGATAGGATATCGTCCACATCCGGTGTGGTGAAGAGGACCATTGTAAAGCCTTGAGCAAGACTGGCGAGCATCACAACGACCTGACCATAAATATGGAAAAAAGGCAAAAAGGCCATGACCAATTCGTTGCCTTCTTCAAAGAAAGGCCAGAATGCCTTTACCTGGGCCTGTAAGGCCACCATATTGGCGTGGGTAAGTATAGCGGCCTTGGGAAGCCCCGTGGTCCCCCCCGTGTACGGGAGAGTGGCAATATCTTTTTCCGGGTTGATGGATATCCGGGGAGGCTGGGGGGAATATTTTTTGATCAGGCCTTGGAATTGAATTAGGCCGGCCTCCTCCATAAACTTAGGCGTTGGGACGTGCATTTCCCTGTAGACTTTTCCCAGGGCGCTTTTTCCCAGTATCTTTTTGAGTGCAGGGAGGTATTCTGCAATATTGGTCAGGACCACATTTTTGAGGGCAGTGCCGGTCTTCTCCACGTTATCATACAAGATATCCTGGCATACGACCGTTTTAGCCTCACTGTCCTCAAGCTGATGCTTTACTTCTATGCTGGTATATACGGGGCTGATGGGTGTAACTTTTGCACCCACCTTCAGGGTCCCGAAATAGGCAATCACATACTGGGGGCAATTTAACAGGTATAAGGCCACTGTATCTCCCTTGGCTACTCCCAGGTCGGCAAGGGCCGTGGCGAACCGGTCGACCAGTTCTTTAAGTTTCGCATAGCTGATCTTTTTGCCGTAGAAAATCAATGCGGTCTTGCTCCCATATCTATCCGCCATTTGATCGAACAACTCAGGGATAGAGACATCGGGAACATCCACTTCTTCGGGAACATCTTGCGGATAATATTTCAACCATGGCTTTGTCATGTATGCTTCTTTTGCATTCATATATGACCTCACACTTTAGGTGGTGGATATTGGATGCTTGATACTGGGTAGGCGTATCCAATTTGTGACTGTGTCGAGTACTCAGCATCCAGTATTTTCTAATACTTTTTAATCCAACGCCGCCGTACATACGCGACATGTATCACGCATGGCAATGTTTCTGATTTTGCACCGGGGACACTCCTTTTCTATCTTGTCTCGCAGCCAAGGAAAGAGCCCATCGGGCATATATAGAAGAATCAGCAGCACCACACAGGCGAACATCAACATTCGAACCTCTTGCCAGAAGCGCAAAAACTCCAACAATGGGAAAAGGACGAATACGGCCCCAACCGGGCCGTAGATGGTGACAATCCCGCCGAATATGGCCCAGATAACCACCGTGAAAGACAGTGAAACTTCGAGGGTTGAAGGGCCGGCGATTCTCATGTAATGGGCATAGAGTCCTCCGGCCACACCGGCGAAGAAACCACTTAGACAGAAGGCCAAAAGCTTGTACCGGGTGGTATTAATGCCCGATGCCCGCACAGCCACCTCATCCTCACGGATAGCATGGAAAATAATGCCTGTGTTTGAGTCGGTTATCTTCCACATGATTGTGCACAGGCCGAGCATAATCACGGCTACGATGTAGTAATTAGCGACGCGAGACCGGACTATCCGTTCGATCCCCGAAATCCCATTTTCTCCACCTGTCAAGTCGGGAAAGGCAAAAACGATGCCCATCAGGATGATGGGGAAAGCAAGGGTGGTCAGGGCCAGATACGTACCCCTGAGCCTGAGGCACGGTATTCCTATAATAAGACCTGCCAGAACAGCGCCCAATGCGCCAAGCGGGATGCTGCCCCAGGGAGGGATATGCGCGTGATAATTGATCAAAGCCGCAGAGTAGGCCCCCACTCCAAAAAAGAGGGCATGACCGAAATTCATTTGGCCGGTAAAACCGGAAAGCAGGTCCCAGCTGGAGGCAAATATGGCAAAGATACAGGTGAGCGTGAAGATGCGCAGCATGTAAGGATTTTTGCTAAACACAGGCAAGAGGAGCAGAAAGAGAAAAAAAAGCACGACAATGACACGGGATGGGAGCACCAGCACTTCATTTTTGAGTATGGTAACCAGCTTTCTCAAGTAAAATCGGATAAGATCCATCGCTATCTTTCTTCCTCAAAGGTCACACCAAAAAGGCCTTCCGGTCTTATGAGCAATACCAGAATCATAATAGAGAGGGCCACTGAACCCTTCAAAAAGGCGCCAGCCGGGATCAAAAAGACCACCAGGGCCTCTGCAAAACCCAGGATGTATGCCCCGATGAAGCAGCCCTTGAGGCTGCCAAGGCCACCCAGTACAACGACGGCCATCATCATAATGAGCGGGTGCATCCACATGTGCGGGTCCAGTACGGTAAGAGGGACAACAATAGCGCCCGTGAAAGCGGCTAATCCAACGGATATGCCCCTGGTAATCATGGCGACCCGGCTCTCATTTATACCCATTAAATTGGCCACTTCCCTGTCCTGAGCCGTGGATCGGATGGCCAGGCCCAGTCTGGTCCTCATCAGCAGGACCCAGAGCACCGCCATAACGAGCAAGGCTGCAAAAAAGGTCAGGAGCTGTTGATAAAAGACCTTTACGCCCAAGATCGAAAGATACCCCTTGATCAGTGAGGGTACGCTTAGATAAGTGCCGGTGAATATGAGGGTCATGATCTCCTGAAAGGCCATGGCCATAGCGATGGTCGCTATGAGCACGGCACCCTCATGCTCTCGGATAGGGTTTATGAAAAGCTTGTAGGAGATCACGCCCAAAAGGGTGACCAGAACGATGGCCGCGACCATGCCCCAAATAGGATGGATGCCCATTTTATGAGCGGCGAAATAGATGCAGTAAGCAGCCACCATGTAAAAGGCGGTGTGGGCGAGGTTAACGATGCGGGCCGCACCAAAGATAATGGAAAATCCTATGGCCAGAAGGGCGTATACACTCCCACTGATGAGACCGCTAATGATAATGTCCAGAACCATATGGCCTCAGCGAATGGGCGCCACCCGCCCCTCCGGCCCACTGGGGAAAAGGGGCGGACTGCGCCAAATTTAGTGAAGTTCACTTATTTCTTATACTTCTCGATCATCCAGGGTGGTATCTTATAGGGAACCATGCCTTTATAGGTAACTTCGGGTGCCCCTTTGGCGGCCACCCACTTGTTGGGCCACCAAGCCTTTAGTTCGCCATCCTGCCATTGAACCCCCAGGCTCGTCAAATACCCTGGGCCCCATCTTAGCTCGTGGAGTTGTCGTCCCTCGGCATCCTTTAAATATGCCACTGTGCCGGAACAGGACTTGTGCACACGCGTCTCCATGATGGACACCAGCTTGTCGGCATCGAGGGTTCCGGCCTGCTCAATGGCCGGCGCAAGCGTGTTGACTATAACGGAGTAAGTATCCGCGGTGTAGGTGGGTGTCTCACCGAATCTTTTCACATAGCCGTCAACAAATGGCTTTGTTTTTTCATTGGCCTCGACCCCACGGGCGTAGGTATTCATGGTCGATACATAGTTGCCCATTTCCTGGGTGGCCTGCCAGAAGCCGTCCTTCTGGGATTCCACATTGATGCCGACCTGTACGGCCGGTATCTTGAGTTCGCCTGCCTGCCTGGCAAAGGGAATGCCAACCGGGCCGGAAAAGATCGGGAAAATAATATGGGCCCCTGAACGCTGGATGGCGGACAGTTCGGCTGTGATATCCGTGGCATTTGGAGAGGGTCTCCAAATACCTGCTATCTCCATGCCATACTTGGGGAGTGCCCCCTCAATCGCTTTGATCATGCCTTCAACCCACTGGGCCTTTTCCCCGGCCACAGCGACTTTTATTTTGGGTATATTTAAAGACTTTTTCAATATGGTGGCAACAGTGATCACATGGATGAAGCTCGTTTTGACAAGGTATGTGGAATTGAAAGGGGAGCCCCGGAACCAATATTTATACCTCTTGTAGTCCTTGGCCACCCGGTCGCAGATCGCATTCGTTGCAGCCCCAACGCCGATAAAGATCTTCTTGTAGTCCATGGCAATGTCCTGCATGGCCAGGACTTTCTCCGTCCGGAAACCGCCCACAACGAAGTCCACCTTATCCCTAGTCATAAGCCGTTCCATGGCATTGGTGGCATCGGTCATGCTTAAAATCTCGTTAGAGTCGGCTTTGACAAGCTCAATTTTCATCTTTTTTTTGCCAACCTGAATGCCTCCTTTGGCATTGATCTCCTCAGCGGCCATTGTGGCCCCATTCCAGTGTCCCTTCCCCTGCACAAATTGCATTGGGCCGATCACACCGATCTTGATAGTCTTGGCCGCATACGCAGGCACACTAAAGGATACAACAAGAAATGATGCCAAAACAAAGTACATTAATAATGTAATCCTTTTCATCATATTCTCCCTCCTTTACGTTTAAGGTCCTTGTTTTAGTCCAGTGAGCAAATGACTTGCGCTCTGGAATGCTAACGTTCCACCCTTATTGCCTGATGTAATTAGCTAATATCACAGCCTGCCTGTCTTTTGGGAAAATAATAAAATTTTCGTATCAGAAACTATTCTAAGATGTCAAATTATAATAATATTTTTTCTGTCTCAGTATTACTCTTTTTGGGTCTGCTCTTGACCCCTTTACCCTTTTATACTTTATAAATACCTCTTTTTCATTCATAAATGTCCGGAATCCCGGACAGAAAAACCCTGCATTCCCTGCATATCTT
>CAYRFN010000189.1:0-7843 GCA_964423495.1 uncultured Desulfobacteraceae bacterium | reverse complement strand
TTCGGCCTTGCAGTTGACGTCTCGTTTTTGAAAAGAGAACCCCATGTTCTGCCATAGCTAAACTGCGACTTTCTTAAAAGAGAACCCTATGGCCTTGTAACCCTAATATATTACAGGTATTGGGAGCATTAAAACAACCGATGACGAATTCTGGATTGTGACTCTTAAAGAGACCTCCATGACCCTATAATTGTCTATTGATTTTTTTCAAAACGCTAATTTGTTACTTAAAATTTATTTTTGTGTTTCCAGGTGTGATATATGATAAACGAGATAGAAGGAACAATAGATAATTAGCTTAAAGCATTATATGACAGACAAACCTAAAGTTGTTGTCATTGCTGGACCTACAGCCAGTGGAAAGAGTCGGCTAAGCGTGGAACTGGCTTTGGCTTTAGGAGGAGAGATCATCAATGCTGACTCTATGCAGGTCTATCGGGGTATGGATATTGGAACAGCAAAGCCAACCTTTGAACAGCAAAAAGGCATACCCCATCATCTGGTGGATGTGGTTGATCCTGAAGAAGAATTTAATGCTGCAATCTACCGATCAATGTCCTTTCCCCTTGTAACGGATATTGGGATAAGGGGGAAGATATGTTTTGTTGTTGGTGGTACTGGCCTGTATATTAAAAGCTTACTGGATGGGCTTTTCCAATGTCCGTCTGTAGACCTGGGACTAAGAGAATCATTACGTAGTGAATGTGAGGTCTATGGGCCTGTTCTGCTCCACGAGAGGCTCAAGCAACTGGATTCTGAGGCCGCTCGAAAGATCCATCCCAATGATAGGGTAAGGATTACAAGGGCTCTTGAAATAATACATCTGACAAAAGAACATCCTTCGGACCTCATTAGACAGCATGGATTTAGGGACAGAACTTTGGATGCACTGAAGATTTGTTTGGAAGTGGAGCGAAAACAACTTTATCATCATATCAACGAACGAAGTGTGGCTATGGTTGAGGCTGGTTTGGCCGAAGAGACGGAAAACCTCTTGAGCAAAGGCTACTCACCTGATCTTAAACCGATGAAGGCTATTGGATACAGGCACATGGTAAAATATTTAAATGGGGCTTGGTCTCTTGCAGAGGCGATTCATAATCTTCAGAGGGATACGAGGAGATATGCCAAAAGGCAAATAACCTGGTTCAGGGCTGATCAAGAGTTCTCTTGGGTTTCACCTGAAGATTTTAGTTTAGTTTTGGATAAGATAAGGGAATTCAAAATAGGAACTGCTTGACCTTTGGTTTCCTATTTATTATTTGAATCAGAAAAGCATAATGCCTATTACATGATTGAGAGTGCAATCTGCTTAGTGCTTTCATTAGTAAAAAGATAACAGATAAGCTGCAGTTATGATGAATTTTAAGCTCATATTACTTCTTTCCATGTTGTTTTTTTCCCTTTTTGGGGCGGTTTTTTCCTATGCCGAGATACAAGGAAAGCCGGTGGGTAATGAAGTTCTCGCCATTGGAACAGCGTCCGTCATTAGTGGAAATTTGGCCTTGGCAAAAGAAAACGCTATTTCACATGCTTTGATTAAGGGTGTTGAAAATTATCTTATACATCGATTGGGAAGTCAGGACGTTGTGAATAATTTTCAAAGGTTTATCGAGGAAATTATACCCGGAGCTAAAGAAGAGATTGAGAATTTTCATATCTTAACGGAAAAGCAAATAGGTAATGAGTATAAGGTCCTTGTGCGAGTCAGAGTTAACGAGAAGGTTATTGATGAAAGACTGAGAGAAGCTGGACTTATAATTATAGAGGGACCTCCCATCAAAGTGCTTTTCCTGGTTTCAGAAGCGAAAGACAAAACAATCTCTTACTGGTGGAAAGAGCCGGAGGTCTATTCTGCCCTAAGCCCCACCGAACTTGCTCTCTACAAGGTGTTTCAGAAAAGGGGTTTCAGCCCTATCAATCGGACATTAAGCGCACCAGTGGCCGAGTACTCCAAAGCTTTGAGGTCTCCTAATCTTGAGGAGGCAGATGTCCTGAAGTGGGGGGAATTGTTTTCTTCGGATGTCGTAATTTATGGTCAGGCAAACTTCAGTGATGAAAAAGAGGTATCCTTAGCACTTAATGGCTTTTATGTGAATCAGGGCGTCCAAATCTGCCAAGATGTTCAGGTCGAAAAGATTGAGAAAGGACTTGAGGCTAATGCGCAAATAATTGAAACACTCGAAAGATTGGTAGATCGTTTGGCCGAGCGGTTAACTCCGACCATCATTAAGGCTGTTATGTATGATCATGAAAAGATTCACCAATTTGAGATTACACTGAAAGGTTTGGCTTCCCTAAAACAGTTCAGGATCTTTAGAGACTTTCTAAGAAGAGATGTAATAGGTGTAAAATCTATGAGGCAAACCAGAGTCAGAAAAAATTCAATATCTATTGCGGTTGAATTTCAGGGAGATAGAAATAGATTCCTGGATCGTGTCCTAAACCATGAAAATCTTCCTTTTCCACTGAATGTTGTTCAGACTAAAGAAGGAGAGATATTGCTAAGAATTGAATAGATTATAATGACTGTTCCCAACTTTGTTTCCATAATAAGGATCATCCTAACACCAATCTTTATCATCTATCTAATCAATGGTGAGTTCTTGTCCGCACTTGTGGTATTTATTCTGGCTGGTTTAAGCGATGCTGCTGACGGATTAATCGCCAGATTATTTAACCAAAAAAGTAAAATCGGGGGTTATCTTGATCCTCTCGCAGACAAAATTCTTTTGATTGCCGCTTTTATTGTTTTATCGGTGATGCAACTTGTTCCTTCGTGGTTGACTGTCGTTGTTATCAGCCGGGATATTCTGATTTTGTTAGGCGTATTGATTCTGTTCTTAAACAAGACAGATTTTTCAATAAGACCGTCTATTTTGAGCAAGATAACTACTTGTCTGCAACTCGGGTCTGTATTTTTGGTGCTTTCGAAAGACCATTTCCCATTTTTTTTAGAGCTTAGTAATCCTATCTTCTGGATAACCGGGTTTTTTACCATCACTTCAGGTCTGCTTTATATACGTTATTGGTTTAGGACAATAGGCGAAGGGCCTATCAGCGGTGGAATATGAATTAGGTAGAAAGTGGCTTGACATCCGAGATAGGGATTGATAGTTATGAAATATAAAGGCACGTAGCTCAGGGGGAGAGCACTACCCTGACACGGTAGGGGTCACGGGTTCAAATCCCGTCGTGCCTACCAGAAAAATCAAGGGGTTGTGGCGTGAGCCACAATCCCTTTTCATTTTCATTAAAGTTATTTTTTTACTTGCATTTCCTTATGTTATTATTTATAAAGACTCAACTTTTTTGATTTGGTATCTTTCCCAAATCATGAGACTATGGCACCGTTCTCGGCTAGTTGATTTGAACTCATTAAAAGTAAAGAGCTTTTTTTGTAAAGGGATAAAGAGAAAATTCTGCGAAAATTGAGTTGTTAAGTGAAAATATTTATGAGGCATCTGAGTAACGGGACTGCTTACTGCTTACTTGGGATGCCTTATTTTCTTTTGACAGCTGTTATTATGAAAACATTTTCCATTAATTTGAAAGGTCAACCTGCAATAGATATCAAAGCCAATTCTCTTTCAGCCTTGGAGGCCTTGCGGCACTTGAAGGTAAAGGGTTTTGATAGGATTGTGGCGGTAAAGGTTAATGATGATAATCGAGATCTTTCGAGCTTGATAGAGCCTCAGGCGGAGTTGGTACCAATAGAAATGAATTCCGAGGAAGGTCTCCAGGTGCTACGGCACAGTATTTCTCATGTGATGGCCATGGCTGTTAAAGAACTTTTCAAGGGTGTTAAGGTTGCGATTGGCCCGGCCATCCAAGATGGATTTTACTATGATTTTGATTATGAACGTGCTTTCAAGGAAGAGGATCTTACAGGTATTGAGGCCAAAATGAAGGAGATAGTCAAGGCAGACTTTCCTTTTGTTAGAAAAGAAATGACAAGCCAAGAGGCCATTAATTTTTTCCAAAGCCACGACGAAGATTATAAGATCGAATTGATCAATGATTTGGGGGCTGATAGGGTTACCATTTATTCTCAAGGCAGTTTTACTGATCTATGTCGTGGGCCTCATCTTCCATCGACCGGAATGATAAAGGCCTTTCATTTGACCAAAGTGGCTGGCGCTTACTGGCGGGGTGATGAGAAGAAGGCCATGCTCAGCCGTATCTATGGCGTTGCATTTGAGGACCGAAAAAAATTGAAAGAATACCTGCATAAACTTGAAGAGGCCGAGAGGAGAAATCATGTAAAGATTGGGCCACAGCTTGGTCTTTTCAATACATATGAAGAGATTGGCGCGGGTATGATTGTATGGAATCCTAAAGGTGCAGTGCTTCGGCATGTTTTAGAAGAATATGAAATAAAGGAACATTTGAAAAGGGGATATAAACTGGTTAAGGGACCACAAATTTTGAAGACTGAGTTGTGGAAAAAATCGGGTCACTTTGAAAATTACCGCGAGAATATGTATTTTACGACGATTGATGAGCAATCCTATGGTATCAAGCCTATGAACTGCCTTGCCCACATGCTCATTTACCGTTCTAAAATCAGAAGTTACAGGGATTTACCAAAGCGGTATTTTGAATTAGGCACGGTCCACAGGCACGAACGTTCAGGGGTTTTGCAAGGCCTTTTTAGGGTGAGAGAGTTCACTCAGGATGATGCCCATATAATTTGTACCCCAGAACAGCTAAATGGTGAAATAAAAGGTGTGCTTGATTTTGTGAAGGAGGTAATGGGTGTCTTCAAGTTCGACTATGAGTTGGAGATAAGCACGCGCCCCGAAAAATCCATAGGTTCAGATAGAGATTGGGATTTGGGCACAACCGCCCTTATGAAGGCCATGGACGATAATAATCTCCAATACAGTATTAATGAAGGAGATGGGGCCTTCTACGGTCCAAAGATTGACGTCAAGTTAGAGGATGCTCTGGGCAGAAAATGGCAGTGTGCTACCATCCAATGTGATTTTACACTACCGGAGAGGTTTGATCTGGTCTATATTGATAAGGATGGTCAAAAACATAGGCCAGTCATGATTCATAGGGTTATCTTGGGAGCCATTGAAAGATTCATAGGGGTTCTAATCGAACACTACACTGGTGCTTTTCCCCTTTGGCTAGCACCGGTACAGGCCAAAATCCTGACAGTAACAGTTAGGAATATTCAACATGGCGAAAAACTGTTTAAAAAACTGTTCGATGCGGACATTAGGGTTGAAGCGGATTTTAGAAATGAAAAGTTGGGCCTAAAGGTGAGAGAGGCCCAGTTACAAAAGATCCCATACATGCTAATTGTTGGAGATAAGGAATCTGAAAATGAAGGATTAACGGCAAGGCAGAGGAGTGGCCAAAATCTTCCTTTTATGAATGTAAAGGAATTTATTGACCTAATTAACGAGGAATGTGAACAGAGGAGGTAATTGCCATAGGAAAAAAAGTCGATGATGTCAGGGTGAATGAAAAAATCCGGGCAAAGATGGTCAGGTTGATCTCAGCTGAGGGAGAACAGCTTGGTATCTTATCGTTTTTTGAAGCCCTGGGTGTGGCAAAAGACGAAGGTTTAGATCTTGTAGAAGTGGCACCTAATTCTGACCCACCTGTTTGCAGAATAATGGATTACGGAAAATTCAAATATCAGGCAAGTAAAAAGGTGCAGGAGACGCGCAAAAAAAGTCGAGCTTCCCAGCTTAAGGAAATCAAGCTAAGACCTTACACAGAGGATCATGACTTAGGTTTCAAGATCAAGAATCTTAAAAAATTCTTAAATAAAAAAGACAGGGTAAAGGTGACTGTCTCTTTTCGAGGCCGGGAGATGGCATACATGGATGCTGGTATTGAGCTCCTTAAAAGGGTAGCTCAAGAAGTAAAGGATGAAGGAACAATTGAACAGCCGCCTACCCAGGAGGCAAGGAATAGAATGTCTATGGTCATATTCCCAAAATAAATAGCAACCGATATTAGATGATGGAGTCAAGAAATGCCGAAGATAAAGACTAACCGTGGAGCAGCTAAGAGGTTCAAGACTACGGGATCAGGAAAAATCGTTAGAAACAAGGCCTTTGCAAATCATATCCTTACAAAAAAGAGCTCAAAAAGGAAAAGGAATCTACGGAAATCAGCCCTTGTTAATTCTGCCAATTCCAAACAAGTAGCAAGAATGATTCCTTACCGTTAATGATTGTCTATGGCAAATCAACCGTTGATTTTCAAGGCATAAGAATTGTCAACTGTAAATAATTAATTGAAAAGTCAAAGTTAAGAGGTTTTCCAATGCCAAGGGTAAAAAGAGGATTTATAGCCAGGAGAAGAAGAAACAAGATACTTAAGGCTGTAAAGGGTTACCGAGGAGGTCACAGCAAACAGTTCAGGACTGCTACTGTTGCTGTCAGCAGGGCCAGAATGTATGCCTATCGAGATAGGAGAAACAGGAAAAGGGATTTCCGCAGACTTTGGATTGTGAGGATAAATGCAGCTGCCAGGGAAAATGGTCTGTCTTACAGTAGGCTGATAGGCGGCCTCCAAAAGGCAGGTATTGACCTGGATAGAAAAATACTTGCCGATATGGCTGTTCAGGATCCTGTAGCATTTTCTCAATTGGCAAGTGTTGCCAAGAAGAGCGGTTTTGACTCCAACAATTAGGGTAATGAAAAAACAACTTCAGGAACTTGAAAAGAGAGCCCTCAAGGATCTTGAGACAGTCAGCGATGCATCTGAACTTGAAAAATTCAGGGTCAAGTACCTTGGCAAAAAGGGTATTCTAACCTCCCTTATTAAGAAATTGAGTGAGGTCCCCCCAAGTGAACGACCCGAGTTGGGCAAACTAGCAAACCTTATAAAGAGCAATCTGTCCAAGCGTCTCGATGAGGCACATGAAAAAATAAGCTTTGAGAAAGCAAGGCAAGTATCCTCTCTGGATGTGACTCTGCCGGGAAGGGAACCGCTTCGAGGACATCTACATCCCATAACCTTAGTAATCAAAGAGGTCTGCCGAATCTTTTCCAGGATGGGATACAGTGTTGTGAAGGGCCCCAATGTGGAACTGGACTATTACAATTTTGAGGCCCTCAATTTTCCCAAGGATCATCCTGCAAGGGATATGCAGGACACCTTTTATATCTCAGATAATATAGTCTTGAGGACCCATACCTCCCCTATGCAGGCAAGGGTCATGGAAACTCAAAAGCCGCCTGTCAGCGTTATCGCACCAGGAAAGGTGTATAGACGGGATTCAGATGTCTCTCACACACCAATGTTCCATCAGGTAGAGGGTTTTCTGGTGGACGAAGGGGTAACTTTTGGGGATCTGAAGGGGACGCTGACAAGTTTTGTGCACCAGATGTTTGGGAGCGAGACCAAGCTCCGTTTCAGACCCAGCTTTTTCCCCTTCACAGAACCTAGTGCCGAGGTAGATATCCTGTGTGTTATATGTGGGGGTAAGGGTTGCCGAACATGTTCCCACACTGGCTGGTTAGAGATCTTGGGGTCCGGCATGATCGATCCCGAGGTTTACCGTTTCGTGGATTACGATCCGGAGATCTATTCAGGTTTTGCCTTTGGCGTGGGCATTGAGAGGATTGCCATGCTTAAGTACGAAATAGACGATATTCAGCTATTCTTCAAGAATGATATGCGCTTTTTAAGACAATTTTGAGGATTTTCAATAAAAAATACTGCAACAATTTTCCGCTTTAAAAAAATCGTTAGAAAATTGTAGGAGAATGGGGATCTCTATTAAGAAAATCGTCCCTCCTATGACTGGATCGAAAACCCCTGGGTGTTAACCATGGATCAGGAACAGAAAGGCAGGACATGGGGCTCTCTT
>CAYRFN010000188.1:0-7884 GCA_964423495.1 uncultured Desulfobacteraceae bacterium | reverse complement strand
CCCATGCCCTTCTTAAAGAAATCGAAAGGCACATAAACTGTCTAAGTACAAACTGGATGTAAATACGTTTGAACATTAATAAAAATCATAATTAGCCTGCAATAAATAATTGGTAAAACTGTATTATGGTATTATGGGGCGTTCTTTACTTTTTAACTTTAAAATATTATCGGATGTGAAAATTAAAAAGTAAAGAACGTTAGTTATTACGCCTTCGCTCCACGGATGGTCTGCAAATTCCGTATGCCATATCTATTCATTAGGTTAACTAATCCTCGATTGATGTCGCGAGCAATTGCCCAACCCTCGTATAAGAAACCTGTAAAGACTTCCACGGACGTGGCACCTGCTTTAATAGTCTCAAAGACATCTTCTGAAGTAAAAATACCTCCTGTGGCTTTAATGTCACATGTGCCCTTCGTTAACTCATAGACGTCTCGTACGACTTTTAGCATTTGCCCAAACATTGGTCGCCCAGTTAGGGTACCGGAACCGATAGATAGCCGGTCTTCTTTAACACGACTCTCAGGTGTAATCGTAATTCCATCTATAGGATGCTTAAGGATTCGATCAAGCAAAGCCAGTCGGTTCTGGCGGTCTTTTTCTGACACGTATCCTGGAATCTTAACAAAAAGGGGTTTCTTTTTTCGTTTAGCAATTTCAACGAATAGGGTTTCGGCAAAACGAGGGTTTAGAAAATCACCTGCATCGTCAGGTCTATTTGGACAGAATAAGCTGACTTCCAAGGCGTCGCCCAAAGGCTGTAGTGCTTCCATGCAAGCCAAATACTCCTTTAGGTCCATTCCGTTGAAATTGATGATCAAGGGCACGAAGTCATGACCGCGACGACTCAGTTGTTTGGTCGCATAATCCAAACCCTTGCTTGGCAATCCCATGCAGCTGTAGAGGCCCTGCCTCGCTGGATCACGCACCATACGAGGCCGTGGATTTCCCGGTCTCGGATTGCACATTACTGAACCAGCCACAATATATCCAAAGCCAAGGCGCTGCAGGGAATTCACCATATCACAATCCTTATCGAAGCCGGCACCCAATCCAACTGGGTTAGATATGATGAGCCCACCAAGGGTAACCTGCAGCCGTTCGTCTCGGATGAACATGGCATCGCCCCCAAGCACGCGGCCAAGGTAATGGCGCTGCAGTATTGCTTTGGCGATATTGTGGGCCGTTTCCGCGTCAAGTCTAAAGAGCAAGGGGCGTACATACTGCTTATAGAAATTCACATTTAACTCCTCCCTAATCCCTTTTTGGCCTGCAATTCTCTAATCGCCCGCGCCTATTAACGCTGATAAAGCCCGACCTCATAGCGCAAATAGTCTTCCGAGGCCTTCAATCTTTTCGTTAACATTTATCTTTCTAAGCACATCCCAAAGCATCACCTGATTGCTCGTAATAACCGGTCTTTTTAGGTCCTTTTCCAACAATTCTATAATGGTGTCTACATGGAGCCCTGTGCAGCTAATGAATACCCCCTCGACGTCTTCTGAAAACACCTCTATTGCAAGTCTATACATTTCTCCAGGAGGGACTTGTGGCACCAGCCTTGGTTCTAAAAGTTCCAACCCTTTGATACAAACAACCTCAAAACCAGAGCCCTCCAAAAAAGCTTTTTCTGCCTGGTTAACTTCATTAGGATAAGGCGTAGCAACAGCGATTTTCTTAATTCCCAGGGCACTAAGGCTTTTCACTACTCCACTGGATGTGGTGGTGACCGGTACGCCCGTGCGGCTCTGGAGTGCCTCAATGATTTCTTTATCATACCCAACGCCCCTTACCAGGCTTCCGGCTGTGCAAGCAAAAACGATCACATCTACTTCCGCCCCAGCAAGAAGAGAGGCTGCCTCATCAAGATAAGACCTCATTTTTGTGAGCGCTTCAAGAGAGATCCCTTCAAGAGGTATCCTGGTTGTAAGCACTGCTACACCTTCCGGCACATATCGATTGAACTCAGCCTCTGTGGAGCTACCAGAGGCCACTGTTATCAGCCCAATCCTCCCTCTCCACCCATCAACATAAACCATGGTGTATCCTCCTTTTTATCAGGTCTCGAGTGGCTAATGGGAGAAGTTCATTGCTTCCGTCATTGTATCTGAGCTTCAACTCCTTCCACGCAGACACCAAGAAGCGGGGTCCTTCCTCCCTAAGAACATTAAACCAAAAGTCCCAGTTATAGCGGAAGGGAATCCGTTACTTCTTTAATCTTCTCATTGTCAATGACGCTCAAGCCAGCGTTCGAAAACACCTCCAGAAGTTTCTGGACCTCTTCCTTTCGAGGTTTGGGCATGGGCGGGCGCATGAACGGGTTCGAAATGAAGCCTCGCAACCAGGTAGCCGTTTTGTAACGGATATGCAGCCGTGAAAACTCAGAGTAGACGTATTCCTGAATTTCGGCCAGGCCGCTGTCCCATATGCGGCGAGCTTCCTGCAGGTCACCCTTAAGCCAGGCGAGAATGTGATCCAACATCGACTCTGGAGCATAGTTCCAAGACCCACTCACCGTTCCATCAAAGCGATCTGATGCCAGGTTTTCATGAAAGTTAATCGCTGGGGCTCCGAGAATCCCGACATGCCGGTCAAGCTTTCGGAGAGCGCGGGAGATAATCCTGAATCCGGTGTAATTGTAAGTCATCTTCCAGCCAACAACGTTCTTAATCTCCTGACACGTCTTGACCGTCACCTCAACGGGCAGGCCTTCGCCATACTTCATGCTTTGATTGCCGGTAGGGTGGCAAATAAAGGGCATATCACCGACACCTTCCTGCAGCGCCTTTAGCATATCGATCCAGACCTCTGGGTATTTGGCAGCATCCCACGCGGTTGTTATATCGATGGCCCCCATTGGCGGGATGACGAATATGCCGTCGGCTCCGATCTGCTTGGCATCGACCGCCACATCCACCGTGCCTGCTGTGGTAGTATCGATTGCCCCTGCAAACACCGGAACCTTGCCTTTGATCTCATCAACGGCTATCTCAACATTCCGGCGTTTTTCTTCTCGACTCAGGTAGAATATCTCTCCAGCCTCAGGGTTGATTACTATCCCGATGCCTGCATCGACGTACTGAGGTTGTAAGAAGAACCGCAAGAACTCACGCAGCTGCGCTTCGTCAGGTTCATAGGTGTTGTCCTTATACGGTGTCACAATCGCCACGTACAACCTGTCATATTTATTTCCATAGCCAACCATTTCCTATTCCTCCTTTGCTGGATGTTTGAAAATATTTCGTAGGACCTATCCAAGTTCTACCAGTTGAATCTCAATTGATCTGGAGACGTGTAGTTTTCATCAATTCATTCCGCGACCACAGGGTTACATAGTTCCCCCAGACCGCTCACGACAATGCGGATCTGGTCGCCTGGTTTAAGAAACATACCACGAGACACCCCACACCCAGCAGGTGTCCCCGTGGCTATTACATCACCCGGATTCAGGGTTACATGCCTGCTGAGATAGGCGATCTGTTCATTAAATTTGAAGATCATTTGGCTGCTGTTTGAATTCTGCTCCAACTCATCATTGACCCACAGTTTGATATCCATGTCATCCGGGTCGGCGATCGCATCCGACGGCGTGATCCAGGGGCCCATAGGGGCCGCAGTATCAAAGCATTTCTGACCAATCCAGTCAAATACGAATGGCACATCGTCGCGTTTGCTCAAATCCCGCGCGGACAAGTCATTCATGATCATGAATCCTGCGACATGGTCCATTGCCCGGTCGACAGGGACCTTTTTCGCGGCGCGTCCGATTACCAAAGCGATCTCCGCTTCCCAATCGACCTTCGATGAATAAGGGGGCAACCGAATTTCCTGGTCAGGTCCTATAATCGTGCCCGCCACGGTTTTCAGGAAGAAGAATGGCTCCTTGTAATTCTTTGCTGGTTTTTTCCCGGTCATCTCAATGACATGGTCGAAGTAATTCGCACCGGCGCAGTAAAGCACACCGGGGTAGAGAATCGGCGCGAGGAGTTTAATTTTCTTCAATGGTTGCCCAAGTGGTCCCCAAAAGTCCATGGGCCCGGCAAGGATTTTTGACACAACATTATCGATTTGGGGACGGGTCAGATCCCACTCGTTGAGCACGGAAAAAACCGAACTGGCCTGAAAGTTACATCTCAGGTCTGCGGCCTCCAGCGCCATTTCTAAATCAAATACGCGGCCCTCGACCAACAATCCAGCCCGGGAAGACCCGTCAGCCTTAGCGTAGCTCAATAATCTAAACTTCGACATTTTACTTCATTAGGTTCCTTGAAATTGTTCTCATTCCATCGAGTGATGTTGATACTTACCTCATCAGCCCCGGCAGCCAGAGAGCTATTGCAGGGAAGCCAATAATCAATGACATCGCTACCAAATCACAGCCGAGGAAGGGTAAAGCCGCACGATAAACATCTCCCATTGTGGTATCGCGTGGAGCTACGCCTTTCATCACGAAAAGGTTTATACCAAAAGGTGGCGTTGTCATCGCCATCTCTATGTTGAGCAGGACTAATACTGCGAACCACACCGGATTAAACCCCAGAACAAGAATAGTAGGTACAAATACGGGCAAGGTAATCATCATTATGGCGACCACCTCCATAAAGCCGCCCAGGAACAGTATGATAACCTGCATTATGATGACGATAAGTATCGGGTCTACAGGGAGACTCGTAGCAAGTTCAATGAGACCTCGACTCGCGCCGGTAAAGGATAGGATTTGACTAAAGGCCTTTGCTCCGGCTATGATTAGCAATATCATGCCTGAAATCCTAAGGGTGCCAGCAACGGATTTCTTTACTACTTCCCAATTGAGGCGTCTATAGAGGAAAGCTACAATGAAGACCCCGAGCGTGCCGGTAGATGCTGCCTCAGACGGGGTAGCAACACCTATGAAGATAACCCCGACAACCAGAAAGAAGATGAATCCTATCGGTAGCACATACTTTACGGTGGCTATGATCTTCTCAGATAGGGGTACCGGGGGCGTCTCATAGGCTGGGGCGATGAAAGGCTGAAGCCAGCACCTAGCGATAATATAGATGGCATAAAGGGCAGCCATCAGTAGGCCAGGGACAACAATAGCAACCAAAATCTTACCAACAGATATTTCACCTATAGCACCTAAAAGGACAGCTAGAGAGCTGGGGGGAATCATAATAGCCAATCCCCCGCTGCCCAGAATGGGTCCTATGCTCATAGCCTTTTTGTAGTTCCGTTTTTCCATCTCAGGCACCATTACCGAACCCAGTAGAGACGTACTGGCTATGCTAGCGCCAGTCAGGGCCGAAAGCAAAGACCCTGAACCCACCGCAAGCAGCGAAATTCTACCGGGCAGACGCCCCAACCATTTATCCACGATATCTATGATATTCGTGCCTAGCCCTGACTGAAACGTCAATTCGCCCATGAGGATAAACAGGGGAACGGGAAGCAGGACAAAGGTGGCCAAAGAGCTATAGATGCTGAGGATAAGTTGCTCCAGGCCTGCGATGCCACCAAAGAGCATGTATACCCCTACTACATTAATGAGCATGAAGCAGAAGGCAATGGGCATTCCAGTTGCCATCAGGATCAGCAGGGAACCAAATATGATCAGGAGTATTAATGGCCATTCCACCGAAGTTCACCTCATAGTTTAGGCTTCGCTTCCTGTAGACCCACAGTCTTTACCTCGTGACGCTCTCCAGCTTCCCCAGTTGTTATGGGTTCTTCTCAGGAACTGGAGAAAGAGTAGGAAACTGCCAATAAAAATAATAGCAATTATAATAAATTTAGGAAGCTCCAGTAGTGTGGGTGTAAAGTAATTGGTTTGGAAAAGTTCCCAGGTGACCTTGGCTCCATACCAGGTAAGGATAAAGCAAACGATGGCACTTATACCAGAAGTGATAACATTAATCAGGGACTGAGTTCTTGGATTTAACTGATTGAGCACGATGTCCATTCTTACGTGCCCCTCCTGTTTCAGCACCCAGGCAGCCACCAGAAAGGTAACAAACAGAATAATATATTCGCTGATTTCTATCACCCAGCCTATTGGCCGACCCAGGAAGTACCTCGAGGCAACTGCCCCACTGATGATCAGCATAGCAAAGACAAGGAGAATGCCGGCTAGAATGGTCATAAGGACAATGATACGATCGAAAAGATTGGTAAGTTTTTTTACTAATCGCATACGAGCTCTGGTCCCCGCCAAATTTCTCGTGTTATTAAAAATAAGAGGGTAAGGCTATAACTAGAATGGTGCCGTGAAGAGGCTTAAGCCCCCTACCACAAAAGGCTCCCGCACCCCACTACCAGATATCAAACCGTATCTATAGGTGGGGTGCTTATCGAGAGCTTAGCCAAAATTTTGGTTTTCAGGTCACCATAACGGAGCAGACTCAAGCGTGTTGATAAACAACCTCATACCAGCTTACCACTTTGATAACAGCTCTTTTAATCGAGGGGTTTCTTTTGGGAATCTCTTCATTTGATAGTCCCATGTGGCATTGTAGGCAGTATCAAGAAACCATTTGGCAATATCCGGCGCGAGTTTGTAAAACTCTAACCCAGCCTCTTTGGCCTTCTGCCGCGCCACAGCCCTATCCTTAACATCCAAGGCGATATAGTCTTTTTCCGCCTGAATTTGGCACTCCATTACCAGCTTTTGCAAATGCTTAGGAAGCTTGTTCCAGCTATCCAAGTTCATGAAGACCGCTACAGTAGACTGCCAGTATGGATGGTCGACGCAATACTTGGTTACCTCGTGAATACCCATAGCGACATAAGTCGTCAGCGGGACGCCAGCAATCCCATCAGCTACACCTCGTTCCATGGCCTGAAAGTATTCTCCCATTTTAAGACTGACGTGAACAGCTCCCCATCCTACCACGGCAGCCCTGGAGCCGGTTGCACTCCCTATCCGTATTTTTTTGAAATCCTCGGGTTTCTCAACCTTCTTGTTCATCCACAAATAGAAATAGTCCTCCTTCGAAAACGTGCCTCGCCCCAGATAGAATAAACCGCCTGCCTTATGGAGTTCGTTGAGGTAATCATAACCTCCCCCTGGCTCCCGCTCTTTCTCAAGCGTTAGCTGTGTGAGCGCAGCTCCGCCAATTCCAGGCGCTATCGGCTCATAAAAGCCAACAGGAGCCACGCCAATGTCGACCACACCCTTCTGTACCGCTTTGCCCAGATCAAAGGGTGGGATTGTCTCCGGTCCGCCACGGTACTTGATGACAAGCTCGCCCTTGGCGCGTTCGTTGACTTTATCTATAAAGAGTTTTTGAACGCCTGAGGCTGGCGGTCTTTTATTGGGTACAAATGCTGCCCAATTAAGCACTATAGCCTTTGCGGCTTGAGCCGGCTTAACACAAGGCACTATGACCAATAGTGCTACCAACACGAAGATAAAAGAGCCACTACTCAGAATTGTTAATAATCTCCTGTTATTCATCTTTCCTACCTCCTGTAAGAGATTTTTGTTTACTGAATATTAAAATCTAACATAGCCTTATCTCGACAATCACCCCCTTTTAGAAATTTAGCATTTAATCTTTATCACGCATTTATGGGGAATTTTTGTGTGATTGATTTATTTCGCTATCACTCTTTTTCTGAATTGTCAATAATAAGAATTAGGAATCAGAATATTGGCCTTCTCTTCCTTGCCATCCTTGGACTGATATACAACTTTATGGCAATGACTGCCCCTGACCCCCATTAGCAATTAGCCTGCAAAAGATGACTCGCAAAACTATGCCTGAAAGTATGGGCGGAGACGCGCTTTGCAATTTTGGCCTTTCTTACCGCCCCTCTAATTACTTTCAAATCTTCTTTTTTAGTTGATACCTGAATTTTGCACCGGAATCTAAAAAATACTTGAAAAACCACCTGGGACTC
>CAYRFN010000187.1:0-7893 GCA_964423495.1 uncultured Desulfobacteraceae bacterium | reverse complement strand
TTAACTTGTCGTTAAAATTGGTTAAATGTTAACCGCACAGGTCCAAATATTTCGGCGGCATAGCAACCTTCATCCTATCCAGATCGTCCTGAAAATATTTCTCTTTCTGATATCTAATGTCTAGTGTATTCCTCTCGGGTTCGATTAATCCTATAGCTCCAATCACATGAAAGACGATCCTATTTCGCTCGGATTCTCCCACCTGTAAGGGCAGAAAGGGCGCACAAAGTTCCTCCCATTCCAAAATTGAACGCTTCCGGTCCATAAATCTGCTTCGCAGATCCTTATTTATCAATTTCCATAGGTATGATTTGATCTGCCCGCCGGACCCGACCACATCATCAATAAGAAAAACCCCCATGTTTTTTTTCGGCCCCTTATTGCTGAGTTCTTCAGTTAGAAAATCGATCAAATCATCGTATGTCTTAAAAGGAGCATATTTCGCCTGGCCTTCAATAAAGTTTTTCTTGACAATTCGAATACATTTCTTTGCCCAGTCGGTCTTCGAAAAAAGAGCCAATGTCGAAGCTCCGGATTTGTTTGGTCGGCCGAGGTAGGAAAAGACGGAACGACTCAACAGAACTTCAACACCATCGTAGTAGATAAAGTCTAGACTACCATTTAAAGGCATAGTCTTCTCCATACATTTGTCGAGATCTCGCACAATGCTCATAGCACTATAGTAACGAAAGTGCTTCATGAGTCTGAGGATCATTGGCCTGTGTTGTGGAAGGAACTGTCTAAGCCATTCATCAAATCGATTGAATTTGTCTGAGTAGGGAATCCCTGAAACGTGAGAAGCGTTGTCTTTGAGTGCCTTGATCAAGGCGTTTCTAAAACTAGCATAATAGGCTCTCTTATGGGGCTCTCCCCTGGTCGTCTTAAAAAAATAGTCAACAGCGCCAAGCTCTTTAAACAGGGTTCGGGCTGTAACTCCTTCGCTATCGACAGAAAAAACAACAATCTGGGGAAGTGGGGAGGGGACGTGATTTCCTTCCTTTGTCTGATCAAGATAAAGGCCCTTTATCTTTTCAGTAAGCTCTTTCACTGAAAGCCCGAGTGTTGACAAGGTCAGGGACTTATGGTCGGTTTGGCTTTCTGCTTTTTTGGCGCTTGAGAAAAGGTCAAGGAGGATAATATCAAATTTCTTCAGATCGCTTTTATATCTGTCAAGCGCGTCGCGTCCGTTAAAGGCATGCCAGAGCCTGACGCTTCCGATTTTTTGTCCACGTACGCCTTCTTTTTTAGGCTTTCCCTCTTTTATCTTTTTTCGAGCTGTTGCTCCTAGTAGAACAGGTAAAGCTATGTCCCAATGGTGCTCTGTAAGTTGATCTTCTATCAGCAGAATTTTCCGGTTCGCAAGGTAATCGGAAAGGCGTGATTTGTTTTTCTCACTTATCTTTAGTCGTTTTCTCTTTTTACCTAGATCTTTAAGCCAAGTCCGTATATCCTCGGTAAACTCGTAATTACGATCTTCATTGATTTTCCTTATAGCCGCTCTTAGGTTTGCTGGGGTGAGTTCCCCGGATAGACAAGCGCCCAAAAGCATACGAAGTGCATAACTCTCACCACCTATGTCGCTAAGCAGATCGTGAGCCTTCGACGCATCCCTAAATAATAATTCCTGGATCTCTTCGGCACCTGAAGGAACGCAACTCCGTTCAATGTGGTCTTGAAGATCTTTAGAGGTTAACGGACTTATGGTTGGGTTAATTTTGGGATTAAAACTATCTATAACTTTCCGAATACCGTGAAAGAGCCGGTCCGGTGTTTCGGCAATAGCCAGCCCCAAACAGGCCAGGATGCTCAGAAGGGCATCAAACAGAAAAGGCCTGTTACCGTTGTCGATGAACAGATATCTCGTATTTTCACCCAAACCGGTATTTTCGCGGAAGTCACCGTACCCAAATTCAAGGATTTCCGTCATGTAATTTTTGAGTTTCTCCTCATTGCCCGAAAGGATAATAAGAATCCTTTTCTTTTCAACACCTCTAAAAATAAGAGAATTCATTTCATCAAAAACTTCATAACCTACACACCTTAACAGGTATCTGAGGGCGTTATTGATGATGTCCTCGTTGTCTGTTTGATCTATTTTTTTCGCCAGAGGTGGGAGAAAGAAAGCGTATCCGCTATTACGCATAAAGCAATATCCTCTTCTCACTTACTTTTTTTTCGGTTGGATTTTGGCCTGAGGCGCAAAGCGGTTTCATAAGCCTCTGAGATAGTGCTGTTTTCCTTTAGGAGGTCTAAAATCCGGGGGTGCATTTGAACCAATTTCTTGATAATATCAGATGCTTTTGAAGCTGACAGTTTTGAGTTGCCCGTCATAAGCTTTATTGCAGGATGGATTAATATTTCACCCTCAGGATTTTCTGGGGTGGATTTCCTTGTTGCCTCAAGAACGGCATTGAGGTAACGGATAATCAAGAAAGCATAAGATCCTTGAAGATCAGAAAGCTTTCCTACAAGCTCAGCAGGCTTGATTGATTGAAACTCGAATTTATCGATCGCGTCAATGAGATCAGAAATATCTGATATCGCTTTAACAGAAGACATCTTATTTGCCATCTTATCTTCTTGAAGCTTT
The DNA here is from genome assembly GCA_964423495.1 of uncultured Desulfobacteraceae bacterium. GTDB lineage: Bacteria > Desulfobacterota > DSM-4660 > Desulfatiglandales > Desulfatiglandaceae > CAYRFN01. The sequence goes on along the minus strand of CAYRFN010000187.1, from coordinate 5,303 downwards.
TCAACGCTTTTTCTCTCTTCATACTTTTCCTGGGGTATCTCAAAGTGCAAGGGGAAAAGGTGTTGCACATCGGAGTAATTATTCACTGCATTGAAAACACGGCTTCGCAGTTCCCTTATATTTCCCGGCCAGGAATAGGAAATCAGCTTGTCCATGGCTTCATTATCGATTTCATGATGCTTTGAGCCAGGGCGACTCTGTTCAGCTTGCCTAAGGAATTTTTCAACCAGTAGCGCGATGTCCTCTTTGCGATGTCGCAACGGTGGAAGAAATACTGTTCCCCCGTCTCTCAAGCGATCAAGAAGATCAGTTCGGAACTCTCCAGAGACTGCCAATGCTTCGACCTCAACGTTAGTGGCCGAGAGGAATCGTACATCTGATGTTCGGGGCTCCTTGGATCCGACCTGTAAAAAACTGCGCTCTTCCAATACCCGAAGGATTCCTGCCTGTACCTGGGGGAGCATGTCTTTGATTTCATCGAAGAAAAGATCCCCTCCGTTTGCCTCTTCAATTAATCCCTTACGCTCAGAGACTCCCGATGCCGTGCCTTTTTTAATACCAAAAAGTTCACTGGCAAACAGCTCCGGTGTAAGCACAGATGAATTGACCTCTATGAAAGGCGAATTCTCGTGATTATCTCTTTGTCTGTGTATATATCGAGCCAACAGCCCCTTTCCGGTCCCGCGCTCACCGCGAACCAAGATATTCTGTCTCGTCTCTCCTGCACGTCTTGCAGTACGTAAGGCAATAAGGAGAGATCTTGAATGACCTACGATTTCATGCTGAACATCTGGTATTAACCCGTGCCTCCAGATGAAGCTTTCGAGGAGTTTAGGGCTGCTCTCTTTTTCACGGGGGATAAATCCCAGAGCCCCTTTTTTGCAATATTGTCTAGCGACAGGCTCCTGGGGCATGCTTGAAAGAATTATGACAGGCAGCGCAGCGAATTTTACTGTAATAGTCTCTAGCAAGCGAATACCAAAATAATGGCGTGGGTCAGCATCCCTCTCCCGCCCCTCAGGCATTCCACCAAATCTTCGGTCACTTTCCTCTGTGACAAGTCCGGTGTAAAAACAAAGGTCGAGAAGAACAATTGACCAAAAAAAGCTCATTATTTTTTGATGTTCCCAACCTTCTTGAATGATCTTCAGACATCCTTCCAGATCATTTTCCACAAAATCACCAACACCTGAACAAACAGGATTCTGGCCTCGAAAAAATACGGCTTCAGCAATGGGGCGTTTTATTTTCTGAGCTTGTCCTTTGCCGGTTTCATCCCCCGTAATATCTTTCAAAAGGTACTGACCGCAAAAGTTGGCACGCTCTTCATTTCTCCGGTCTTTATGCGTACGTCCCAACAAGTCATCAATAATAAGAATACGGGGCAAAAAGCTTTGGCTCATGTTACAAGTATCCTGCTCGGGAATTTCTCAAATGCTTTAGCCAGTCTCATACAAACGTTCCTATATTCCTCAAACATAGTCCTCGTCGGCTTAAGAGCTGCTATGGTGTGTATATCAGGACATTCTTTTAATAATTTAATTATCTTTTCATAAGCATCGTCAACATCGCTTATGCAACGAAAAGCATCCTCGATCCACCGGCGCACTGGATAACGCATCAGCCATAAGTGATGCACTAATTCGCTTAACCAGGCTCGTGTTTCATTATTCAAAATTGTAAATGGCTCGTAGTCTATCAAGGATCTTGGTGACATCTCTATTTCAAATCTTTCTATCAAAACTCGCCCTTCGGCACTATAAAATTCCCACTCAGGGAAAATGTCCTCGAAGAAAAATTCCAAAAAATCATCATCCTCAATAAAATCATCGAGAAGATTTTGGAGTTTTCCAAGGGCCGGCAGATACCTATTTTTCATCCAATCATGATTGAACTCACCACGCCGTTTTTGCCAGGATAATATCATTAAAATATTCTTTTCAGCTCATTCGCAAATTTGATATATGCCTCAGCAATGACTTGACTTTGATCTCTTTCTTTTCCATTTTTTCCTTTGCCATATATTACATTAAGAAGAAGTTCTATTTCGTTATTCGGATCTTCCTCCTTTAGGTCTAGCTCATAATCTATCCTTTTTTTCAGATTCATTTTGTCGAGATTCCTCAAAAGGTCTTTCCATTTTCTAACATCTGTAAACTGTTTTCCTTTCTCTTTTATCGCAGCAGCCAATTCTTTACCTTCTTCTGTTTTAACAAAATCCAACCAGCCCATCATTTCAAGGGCTTCCTTTGTCCCCCTCTTCGACTTGTCAGATTTAATGGAACTTACGACCAAATAGCCCTGGCAAAGAATAGCAAGGGCCGGAATAATTTCAAGTAATGGAACTCGCAATAAACGGGGTAAAGCAATTGCCCAACGCTTAGATTCCTCCAACAATGCCCAACTGATCATCTCAGACATATCCGATAAAGAAATGGCATTTTTTACGTCTTCACTAGATTTTAAAATAACGTTAATATTCCACTTCTTTCCTTTTTCAGGCTCTGCTCCCTTACCACCGTACCAAATGGTGATTAATGATCTTATCTCTTCTTCTATTGTTATTCTTTTAATCCCTACCTGTCTTTCATCGTTCCGATAATGTATTAATGCCAAATCGAGTGTATTATTAAAATATTGCATTTCACAAAAACTATCTCCTTCTGAATCGTACCTCCTCCACCCGCCTTTTTTAAAAAGATACAATTCAATTCCCTCAGAGCAATTAGAAATCTTTTTAGCAATCGCTAATGCTCTACTTTCATCGCCGTCGACAATCCCTATTAGGTCCAATGTGTATTATCTCCCTGGATCATTTTAATAAGTCTGAAAACAGTTTCACCATTTTTATATCCGAGTTCAATCCGGCAGGCTGGAGGGAAAAAACATTGTGAGTTCCGTACCTTAGTATCGCAAATATAAGAATTTTGAAAAAAGTTTTTGATAGCACTAGATGTGTGCCCTTTATGCATTCCCGCTAAACAATGCCCAATTGAATCCTGAAGCGCAGTCTGGCGGGTAGGCCGCGCAACTGTCGCTTTAATCTCAAGTCTTAGCTCGAGTTGCATATCGGAAATAAGAACTTTCTTTAATACACATCGATTTTCAACTTCGTCCCAAGTTAGGCGTAAAAACATCTCGAACATTGCTTTGATGGTCGCATGGCATCTTTCTTTCGATTGATAAGGCAAAATAATTTCGCTGCGAATTGATTCTGAATGCCTTATGTAAGATTTAAAACCAATAGCACCGGGGAAACAAACCTTATTTTTGGTTGCAATAGCCCCAAGCAAATAAAGAAAAGCCCCTAATAAAGATAACGGTTCATTTCCCCCATTTAAAAGGCTATCTTTGCCACACATCGTTATCATACATTGTCTAATATTTTTGTAATTGATTTTAATCGCAGATTTATCACGTATAGACCCAAGTTTATCAAAAAAGAGCTCTTCATCTGTACCTAAAAAAATCATCAATGCATCAAATGCCTTTTTTGCATGTTCCACGTTGGTGTGAATGTCCAAATCTTCGGTGTTTTTCAAAAAAATCTTGAAACGTGCATATTCATCAACACATCTATTTATATATTCAATAAAATCAGAATTGAAAAGTCTAGGTAAATTGGCAATCAGATTAATAACGTAAATATCACTAATTTGTTGCGCAAGCGCACACCAAATAACCGTATTTCTGTTGTGTATATCGATATTCTCGTATCCAAAATATATGCTAACTTCCCTATCACCCTTAAATTGTCTGAGCCATTCTATTTCACGTTTAATTGACCATTCGCTGTCAATTCCATACCTCCTGTCAACATCTATCGGTTCAGAGATATCGATATGACTTAGCCAATAGCATCCTTCCATATCAGGGTATAACAAAGCCAGTTTCCCTTCGGTATATAATGGTAATCTGTGAAAACCGTCGACAAGCCTTGTTTCCCGCAAAAGTACTAAACCAGGTATGAGTCTTTGTGATTTCCGAAATTCCCTAAAAATATCCGTCATAGTAAGCCATTTTTCTCTTGTGATTTTAGCCCTCCATCCTTCTTCCCGAACTGGTTTATGAAGTTCTTGGACCGGTCCTTTTAGATCTATTCTTGTTGGGATTTCACGAAACCTGAATGCTTTATCTAAATCTGAGCCTCCGGGTACTTCAATAGTTAACCAAAGAATATTATTGATTTGCTCTAGCGAAAGGTTACACACCAAGTTGGCATAGCCCGCCGCGGTGGTAAATTCAGATTTCTCTTCCCATGGCTCTTCAAAAGCTTCGAGGGCTTCATAATAGTTCTTACACGTGCCTTCTTTAGACACTAGGTTTTCTTTTATTTGGCTATATAAAGAAAGAGCGTCCATACGAGAATCCACTGGATTTAATCACATTTATCCAGAATCATAACCTCTGAGTTTACAGTGTATTCTTGCTTTTCAAGACTTTAAAGTTATCTCTGATTATCTCAAGACAATAACTCCCAATACATTCGTGAATAGATTTGTTTTCGGAAGGTAACCAGACTTCAGCGAATTCATTTACTTTTAAACCAGCACCCATTAGATGGGATTGAAATATTTTAAAGGAAACCTTATATTCATAGACTCCCTGCCAACAATATAAACCCGCCATCCTTATCATATCGATCACTGCAGATGACTCACTCCTTTTTTTCAGTTCTTGGATCAGTTTGGTATAAAAAAAGACTACGCTCTCACGATATCCTTCCGGATTTCTATAGGGAGGGAGAAAATGTTCACCAATGAGGATTGAGCCACAATAACCGAGAAGTGATGCTGCGTTTTTAAAGAAGGCAACTTTTCTATCATTCTCTATGTGATGGTAAGCGGAATTCATGAGAATAAGATCATAGGGTCCTCCTACTTGAAAGGTAACAGCATCCAAACAATTGATGTGTACAGGACATATTTTATCAAAATATTCACGACCTATGGATAAGACCGATTGGTCAATATCTATAAGCGTAACAGATTCAACCGGGATCGTTTTGGCAACCCGTCGAGCGCAGAGGCCTGTTGATGAACATAGGTCGAGAACTTTTGCAGGCCTGCCGGTGCTTTTGTACCAGTCTAAAGCAAAAGAGGCAATGGCACGATAAAGGCCTTCCTCATTGAAGGTCTTTTGGGCGAGTTCAAAGGACACAGGATCATCCTTATAATCAATGGCGCCCCTGAAAATCTCCGGTATTTCAAGATCTCTCTCTTTTGCCACTGTTAACATGGTGTCTAACTTCAGATCTCCTGACATAGGCCTCTGATTTTATGTAACATGGCCGTGCTGTTTGA
>CAYRFN010000186.1:0-7966 GCA_964423495.1 uncultured Desulfobacteraceae bacterium | reverse complement strand
CCCTTTTTTAATAACTATCAATTAGTTATAGGTTTTTTCGTAACAGTCTCTATTAAATAATTTTTTTCTATGCTATAAGGGGGACTATAATCCCTTGTAAAGGGGTCAAATCTACTCTTGACTCTTGGCTAATACTCCCTCAAGTTTTCAACGCGTTTATTAATATTTTTGTTATTTCACATCCCGCGTTTTACTCTTTCTTAATAGGCTAAACATAGTGGATTCATTTGAATGAAAATAGCAAGAGAGTAGATTTGACCCCTTCTCGACTCGTAAACTCGCGGCTGATTTGCGACGAGCCTGCTTATTTAAATAATTAGCAAGGAGGTTTTTATGGGAGCGAAAATTAATAGACAATGGCGTCTTGCCGCCCGTCCCACAGGCTTAATCAAAGAATCGGATTTCGAATGGCATGAGGAACCCATGCCCACCCCAGGTGATGACGAAATACTTGTTCGCAACATCTACCTGTCGCTTGATCCGGCTAATCGGGGCTGGGTCAGAGAGGCCAAATCATACATCCCGCCTGTGGCGATTGGGGAGGTGATGCGGGGGATAACTATCGGTGTCGTAGAGCAGTCTCACCACGGTGATTTTCAGGCTGGAGATATCGTTCAGGGTATATTGGGGTGGCAGGATTATGCAATAACAGATGACACTGCCTTAACCAAGTTACCAATAGACCCATCCCTTCCATTGACCGCCTACCTGGGGCTGTTTGGGATCATTGGGCCAACCGCCTATTTCGGCCTTTTAGACATTGGGAAACCAAAAGCTGGGGAGATGCTGGTGGTTTCAGCAGCAGCCGGTGCGGTTGGGTCGCTCGTGGGGCAGATCGGGAAGATCAAGGGCTGCCGTGTGGTTGGCATTGCCGGTACCGATGAAAAATGCCGCTGGATCACGGAGGAGCTTGGTTTCGACGCCACTATCAACTATAATACTGAGCCTGTCCACGAGCGTCTGAAAACGCATTGTCCTGATGGTATTGACGTATACTTCGATAACGTTGGGGGCGAAATACTGGATGCGGTTTTAAGCCTAATCAATGTCAGAGCACGCATCGCCGCTTGCGGTTTGATCTCGCAGTACAATGCTGTAGAACCAGTCCCCGGCCCCTATAATTTCAGTACCATCCTTACTCAACGCGCCCGCGTAGAAGGCTTCATTATCTTGGATTACATGGATCGATTTAAGGAGGCCTTTGAAGATTTAGGGAGTTGGCTGGCTGAAGGTAAACTTCAATATCGGGTTGATATAATCGATGGGCTTGAGAATGCCCCTCGTGGAATTAACAAGCTCTTCGATGGATCAAATAAAGGTAAGCTCATCGTCAAAATTTCAGAGGAGTCATCCTTCTACCGTTGCGGGCTAACAAATCGTTGCAAGCGAATTGGCACATGCGGAAAAGGGACAGGTCTTGCATTATGATATTTTAGGGGTATTATGCTGATCATGGTCAGACCGCTCAGAATTGAATTTCCAGGTGCAATCTATCATATCACTTCCAGACAGAAATAGCCAGGCACCTGGGACTTCATTAATGCGACTGTTGGCAGGATCATTAATAACCCCTTTTCTTTGTCATTGACAAAAAAAATCCGTAGGCTTATTCCCATAGCTCTCCAGCTTTTCGTTTATTTAGTTGTTTGCGCCTGCGATGCTCAGCCTTCTTTTTCTCCTGTATTTTGGCAAGTTGTTCAATTGTTTTGACGTTATCCGGCCGTGTCTTCCCAAATCGTTTAAGATAAATGTTTTCTATGAACACCGGTAGTGGCGCCTTCCATGGCTCTTGCCTGTTATTTGCGATCTTTCCGAACTTTTTAGGATTCATCTCAAGTTCCCTTGCCATCTGGATGTGGGCATGAGAAAGGTGGTATCTCTTACGTGCATTAATCCAGACCTGATACTTCTCAGGAACTTTCGCCTTATTTGCCATGTGTTAATCTTTCATCTAAGTATTTAGTATCAACTTTTTTAGCGATATTTTCAGAACAGATCACCCCTTTTCGTCAAGCACGTCAACCACGGTCTTAAGTAACAGGAAGAGATAACCAATATCTTCTTCAGTCAGTTCCACGGGATCTTCTCCTGAGTCCTCCATAATGGTCTCTACCACATACTTCATAACATAGGGCTGTCCGGCAAGCTGTACCTCGGCTATCCTTTCAAGAAATTTATCGTGGGCTCCTTCCAGGGTTTCCATAAGATGTTCGTTCTTTTCGTAGCAATTGATGATTTCTTCAGGCGAAATTCTTTTAATTTTCTTTTCTGAGCTTTTTTGAAACATCCGGCATACGACATAAAACATGTAGATGGCTAACTCCCTTACTTCTAGATCCAGGTCCTGGGTAAATTCCATCATAAATGATAGAAGATATGGCTGGTTTTTGCTCACTTTGATCGTTTCTTTCTGTGCACGTACAGGAGAAAAGTCGGCAAACTCCTGCCAGGTTTTCTCAACCAGTTCTTCAGGTATAAGTTCCATTCTACCTCACCTCTTTTGGATATAATCGATGTTTCAAATATGTATATCTTTTCTTCGTTTTATCGTTTCTAACTCCAATCGCAAGCGCTTTCCCTGTACCTACTATCACCACCAGTTTCCTGCCCCTGGTAACGGCCGTATAAATCAGGTTACGCTGCAAGAGTATATAATGCTGTGTGAGAATTGGGATGATTACAGCGGGATATTCTGAGCCCTGGGATTTATGGACAGACACAGCGTAGGCCAGCACAATTTCGTCAAGGTCAGTGTAATCAAAAGGGACATCCCGGCCATCGAAAGAGATGATTAATTCCTGATTCTCCTGGTCTATCTTCGTGATCCTCCCAATATCACCGTTGAAGACCTCCTTGTCGTAATTGTTCTTGATCTGCATGACTTTATCGTTGATCTTGAAATTCCTGTTACCCCTGACCACCCCTTCCTCTGATGGGTTGAGCGCCTTCTGTAATTCCACGTTCAAATTGCTGGCGCCTACGGTTCCCTTATGCATCGGTGTAAGGACTTGAATATCGTCAACAGCATCAAAACCGAATCGACGTGGTATTCGAGTTGTTGTGAGATCCAATATGATCCCAAGCACCTCTTCCGGGTCTTCCTGTTCAATGAAGTAAAAATCACTTTTCGACTCTGATGGTTTGAGGGATGGGAGAACGCCATTATTGATCTTATGGGCATTGACAATAATCAGGCTTTCCCTGGCTTGACGGAAGATCTCGTTCAATTCCACCACGGGCACTGCACCGGATCCGATGATGTCCTTGAGAACATTACCAGCGCCGACAGATGGGAGCTGATTAACATCACCGACCAGAATGAAGGTAGCTGTGGGTGGAACGGCCTTTAGAAGATAATGCATTAGTATTGTATCGATCATGGAGGCTTCATCAATTATTATCATATCACAATCCAGGGGATGTTCATCATTCTTCTGGAAACCTCCTTTCTGAATACTATATTCCAGCAAACGATGAATGGTCTTAGCCTCATGACCGGTTGTCTCGCTCATTCGTTTAGCGGCCCTTCCTGTGGGAGCCGCAAGCATGATTCTTATCTTTAGTTTAGAAAAGATCTTGAGAATTGCATTGATGATTGTTGTCTTGCCTGTGCCAGGACCTCCAGTAATAACCATCACCTTATTCTCAATAGCACCCCTTATAGCCCCCACCTGTTTCATTGCCAGGGTGATTGACAACTGTTTCTGCACCCATTCGATAGCCTTGTCCGTCTTAATTTTACGAATGGATTTAGGGGCATTAATGAGCGTCTTCATTCGAGTGGCTATGCTTATTTCAGAAACATGGAACTTAGCCAGGTAGACGGCCTTGTGATTATCTCCAAATATCTCTGAGACTTTCAGATCCTCGATAACGACCCTGTTGTCAAGATCAATAATGCCCAGGGCCTTTACGATGATGTCCCTGTCAACCTGGAGTATCTCCTGGCATTTTTCTATTAATGGTTCATAGGGATAATAGACATGACCATCATCTGAGACTTGGTTCAAGACATAGAGTATCCCGGCCTCAGCCCTCAATTCAGAATTTTTAGGGAATCCTAATTTCTCTGCAATGTTATCAGCAGTTATAAAGCCAATACCAAAAATATCCGTTGCAAGACGGTAGGGATTTTCTTTCACCACCTCAATAGACCGGCTGCGGTATTGCTTGAAAATCTTGGTAGCATAACCTGAGCTGACACCGTGGGTCTGTAAAAAAAGCATCACCTCCCTGATCTCTTTCTGGTCATCCCATGCGTTCCTGATCATCTCGATGCGCTTTTTGCCGATACCATCTACCTCAACTAGTTTCTCAATTTCTTCTTCAATCACATCGAGGGTTTGTTTACCGAACCTTTTAACAATCCTCTTTGCCATGACAGGACCGATGCCTTTTATAAGACCCGATCCCAGGTATTTCTCGATACCGTAAACAGAGGCGGGCACCATGGTCTTATAATGGGTTATTTTGAATTGCTCACCATATTTGGCATGATTGACCCATTCACCCCTCATTTTGATTATTTCTCCAGGGATCGGGGCCATCAGATTCCCAACAATGGTTACAAGGTCATGCTGTCCATACACCTTTACCTTGGCAATGGTGTACCCGTTCTCCTCGTTGATGTAGGTGATTCTTTCGAGCTGTCCCTGAAGGTCGGCAAGCATATGTGTTTCCTATATTATAAGCCTTTCGAGTAAAACTATAAAAACCCTCACCAGGATAAATTTACTCCCAATGAGGGCTTGATACAAATAATTTTATCGCCAATTATTTCACGGCATCTTTTAAAGCCTTGTCAGCTACAAATTTTGGCACCTTCTTTGCCTTGATTTTTACGTTTTCCCCGCTGTTTGGCATAAACTACAGCCAATTCTTAATCCAACCATAGGCAACAATTCTCATTAACTTCTTTGAAGTCTTCTCAGGTAAGCCGGCTTATCCTTTTGGTAATGTCTCCAAAATCATAAAATCTTAATGTGGTGTGGACGCTGCATTGGTTGCCCTGCTAATTCCGTCACAAAATCGGATTAAGACTGGCTATGTTGAGTTATTGAAATACTTAAGGGTATCCAGGATCTCATAATTATTTCAAAATCATATGTGATTCAAATGCCTCAAGAGTAAACTTGACCACATGCAACGATCTCCACTTAGGGCATGAAATTTACACTGAAGTCACCGGCCAGTGTGAAGCGCAGCGAAACACCGGTCGGGTGCTCTGACAGGTTGGCGGCGGAAGGTAAAGACGGCCATTAATAATGGTAACGACCTTGCACAAAATCGATTCTGTTATGTCCCACTACATAAACCAACCGATGCTCTTGTGTGATTCGACGAGACCAAACACCCGATCCGAGAAATTTCAAAGGCTCTGGTTTACCAATACCCTGAAAAGGATCTCGCATCACTGCCTCGATTAATTTGAAAATTCGAAGCGCTGTCCGACGATCCGTCTCAATCCAGTAACTTAAATCCTCTCTAAACTCAGGTTGAAATACGGCTTCTCTCTGTTCAGTATTTCGAGGTCGCCTACTCAAGGCCAACCTCGCCACGAAGCTCATCAATGGTTTGTGGTGTTCCGGTTTTTTTCCGGACTCTTTCAAGTGCAGAGATAAGCCGCTCTGCATTGGCCGGGGATCGAAGCAAGTGAGCCGTCTCAAGAATACCAGCCAACTCGTCAGCTGCTATCATGGCGACATCTTCACTGCCACGCCGCTGAATAATTACCACTTCCCGATTTTTTACGACCTCATCAATTAACGAAGCGAAACGTGTACGGGCATTAGTATAAGTTGTTTGAATTGCCATATGTGCCTCCTTGCAATATGTACAGATATACTGTACAACTTATGGGCCTATATGTCAACCTCTGCAAGTAATTTTTTTAAGGATACCGCTAACCATTGATTATCAGGCCGATATGCCCTGATAAGTTGATATTGGATTAATTTTATGATAAATTTACCCTTCCTCTATTAGCAATCTATTACGTTGGTATGGTAACGTACGGAAGGAATAGATGTCAACATCAATAAACCGTAAATTGCTGGATAAAATAAGTGAAATTATGCGGTTGCGCCACTACTCGCTAAATATGAGAACAGCTGGATATGCACTTTTAATTGCATCATCAATATATGCCTTAACATCATTAAGTGGATGCGCCACAGCTACAAGACAACCCAGCCTTTATAAACCAAATTCGATCATAAGGCCAGTTACAGCTGAAGAATTGAAAAAATTCAAAAAAGAAAAATATGATCTTAATCCAGCGCAACATAGCCAGGAAATGGGTAAGATGGTAGTTGATGGTGTTATAACTTTGAACCATACGCTAGGCAGCCAAGTAGCTGAGATGCCATTTCTCAATGATGGAAGTATCACACCAGGAGATGCAAATATGTTGTTGACTTTTTATAATTGGATGAAGGATGTCAGATTTCCTGCTGATTTTGCAATTGGAGAAAAATCAAACAAGTCAAACAAAAAAGCAGGATCAATGAGAGATACAATATGGGATTACCGTGTACAGGTAACATGGACAACTGAAAATGCGGATTATAATAAGGGAAGTATTACGATTATGGACCGGCTTGGCAAAATACAACTTAAGGAGGTAAAGCCAGTAGGGTTTGAGCCAGGTGATAAGATTGTATCTGCCGGCCCATACACTAGCTCAAGTTTTGTCTCGATAGATGTAGCTTCATCACTAGACCCTACTGATACGGATGGAGTAGAGATAAAATATTCAGCAACTGGAAATCATAATTTAGTTGTTGCAATAGGTGGAACTTATGAAATCAAAAGATTACCAATTGCAAAAAATAGTCAGTCAGTCTCAAATGACAAAGTCTCTATCCTTGAGGAAATGACTTTAGACGGCTTAAAGCATGATAAGCACAGATACAGCCCTTCTCTTGAAGCCTTATTTTGGCTGATTTCTGATGGAAAATTTGATGCAAAAACTTTTCCTGAGTTTTACAGGGACAATTATGATTTCATAGCAGGAAGACTGCATTCTGGTTATCCAGGAGCTAATGACAGCCTATATTTTACTTTAAGAGTTTGGGGTGAGATGGAAGGAGAGAGATGGGATAAGTTGGGTGAAGTTACTTCAAGATTAAATTTACCTGAGTTGATTGATTATTATGAGAAGGAGAAGTTTAGTTATGCGTATTCAATAACGCCATTTAGTTCTCCTGTACTGCCAGAAACGATTTTTAAGGATAAAAAAGGAAGTTGTGGGTATTATGCTTCCTTTACAGCATATTGTCTTAATAAAGCTGGCTATGAGGCATATGCAGAAGGTTTTTGGATTACCCATGATAGGGGGCATTGGACAACAGTTTTTAAAGATAAAGGAAAGTGGTTTATATTAGATAATGGGAGGAGAGGTATGCCACTCGGAATAGTGGGTACTTTCAGATCTAGGTCTGATGCTTTAAACTGTTATCGTTAGATCTAACATTGTTATATGTTGTACTGTTCCCAACGAGTTAAAAGTAATTGGAGTCAGCTTCTTCTTTTATAAAATTTTTTATTAGAAGAATTCTTTAGTAGCAACCACTACAACTACAACCACTACAACCACAAGAACTACCACAACCACAAGCAGCAGAACTATGCGAACTGTGGCTGCCGTGAGAACCATGACTGCCGTGAGAGCCGTGGCTTCCATGCGAACTGTGGGAAGAGTGAGAGCCGTGGCTGCCGTGCGAGCCATGAGAACTATGAGAGCTGTGATGTTGGTGAGTTGCAACTGCAGTGGAGTCTGTATAATCAATGCCTAAATTGTTTACATGCTGCGCTGCTGCTTCTTTTGTTGCCAAAATACCTCCAATTACAGCTGCGGAAATAAAAGCGCCTAAAGACAATAATGACTGCTTGGAAATCTTTCCTTCCTCGCTTAATACCTGAATTTTGCACCGGAATCTAAAAAATACTTGAAAAACCACCTGGG
>CAYRFN010000185.1:0-7995 GCA_964423495.1 uncultured Desulfobacteraceae bacterium | reverse complement strand
AACAGCTTGGAGAAGGATGCTCATTCCGCTACGCTTCTTTCGCACCTCTCAAGCTGAGCGATGGGCGGAGCGTGAGCGGAGCCCGAAAGGGCGTGAAGAGCCGACCCCGCCCTTCGGGCGGCTTCGCTCCGCTCGGTCGGTTGGCACGGCAAATTGCATAAATGCAATTTCCGCCCCCAACCGACGGCGGCTCAACAGCGGCGTTATATTAAGAAGAATACCAGGATGAGTCAAGATAGATCAAGGATTTAGATCCGCCGAAAATAAAAGTAAAGGAGGTAATAACTATGCTATTCTTTGTCAAAGGAGGACCTAAAGATAAAGAAGGGCCACCACCACTTCCACAGGATCAGTGGTTAGAGTATGTGGTAAAGGAATGGGAAACCGTAATTGACTACAAGCAGCGGGGCAAAATTTTGGAAGCATATGGATATGTAGAGCAACCAGGTGGCTTCATTATCTATGACGTAAGCTCGAGAGATGAGCTCGAGAATCTACTGGCAAGACTACCCATGCATCAGTTTACCAAATTTGAGATCATGCCGTTAATTACTGCTGAGCAGGCTTTGGAACGGACCAAACAAGGCAAGATATCTGGCCCAGGGCCTAATGAATAATTTACAGGCTAAGCCTCATTATCCTTACTTCATACTATTGTATAAATGAATATAAGTGCTGTTTGTTACGAAGTTTCGTTAGAGTTTTCTTTCGCGCACATCGTATAACCTTGCTGCTTCAGGCGACGGCGCAAAAACTGCGCCGCTCCTGAGCAGCCCGATGGGACGGACCGCTCGCTAGTGCTCGCTTGGCGTTGGGCGAAACCTTTATGGGGGATCAGATGCACGGGACTATGAATCTCAATAGGCTAATTAACCATATTATTGGATCTGTACGAGCTGCATTCAGCGATCTCGATACCTGGTCGACTCAATGAAAAGAACGGTGTCAAGCCTTCATTATTCACAAATTAAAGGTGATTATTTTTAATAGAAAATTGTCATTCAACCTTTCAAGAGTGAAGGCGACCCGTTATTTTTAACGGGCAATTTTTAAAACTTAATCATCTTAGGGGAGGTACTTATGAAAAAATCAACTTTGATTTTGGGCATTATCATTCTTATTGGTTGTATATCATCGAAAAGTATGTCCGAAGATGCAAAGGGTGATTCCTTTTCATTTGAGGAATTGGAACTTGCTCCAAGAGTGTCTATACCACCACTGCAGTACATAGAGGCAGATGATAAAGTAAGGCTTGCCTATCGAGAATATGTGCCTGAAAAGATAGATGCAGTCCTGATTTTTTATCATGGCGGGGGAACCTATTGCACTGGGGGATATGAGTTTATCGGGGATGGATTGAGTAAACGCTCCGATATACTTGTAGTCACACCGGATATCAGGGGTCACGGTGATTCGGGTGGAGAAAGGGGAGACGCACCGAGCGTTGAGCAGGTCTTTGACGATATTGGGACATTAATTCGCCACGTGAGGGCGCGATATCCGCAAAAGGCGCTATTCTTGGGCGGGCATTCATCTGGCGGAGGATTGGTCTTGAATTATTCAAGTTATAATAAACGGGAAAAAGCGCGGGGTTATCTTTTCCTTTCTCCACAACTTGGTTTTCGCTCTAAGACCGAATTTGAAGATAATCCGAACCCATTTACCACAGTTAAGACGGACCTTTTCATGAAAAACGCCATGTCCGGAACCCATGGAAATTCAAAGGCTGTATTTTTTAACTATTCCGATGAATGTTTACAAAGGACTAAGAATATTGCGGCAATTACCGTTAACATGGCGAATGCAATCACTCCTACTTCTCCGATGAAACAGATTCAAGAGTTGGACCTTCCGTCAGCGGTATGGATCGGCGAAAAGGACGAATTATTTGACGCAACTAAAGTGGAGTCTCTTTTCAAAGAGAATAATCCGGAAACTTATACAAATATCATAGAAGGGGAAAAACACCTTTCGATTTTAATAAACGCATCTGATTACATGGGTCCCTGGATACGAAAAACGGCCCTGGAAAAGTAACGTATGATTACATAAGATTGATTTGTTTACAAAAATTAGCCCAACCCTTATAAGTTTGCACACGGAGCGGCTGTATCTTGCGGTTATTAACAGATGTACTTTGCCATAACCTGCGCAATAAAACTATCTGGTGGTCAAATCTTCGTTTGACTTACCTTTATTATGCATCCAGTATCTGCTCATAATGCTTTTCAAGCTTAATGCTCTGTAGTTTTCTTTTTATTCTTTCAATTGCATATTTTTAAGTCTGCATAATGCACGTCAATATTCAACGATAAGGAACAAAGCATGAAGGGGCATAAATATCACCTTATCTTAGTAACCTTTCTGGTATCCATTTTCCTTATATTCGTATCATTCGCATATGCAGATAGCTACATCGTAGATTACAGTAACAACAAACGCCTCTACAAATGGGACGGAACCTACCTGATCAACTATAATGACAATAAACGCCTATATAAATGGGATGGCACTTACCTAATCAGCTACAATGACAACAAGCGTCTATATAATGGGATGGGAAATACCTGATCAACTACAGTAACAACAAAAGAATCCTGAAGTGGGACGGGACTTACGTAATAAATTACAGTAATAATAAAAGACTTTATAAGATGGGAGACCAGTATATTTCGGGTTTTAGCCCCGGAAAGAGACTGTTTAAAATTGAAGGGATCGTACCTGTCCCTGTTTTGGTTGCCATTACCTCAGGGTTACTTTAAGATACAATAGTTGTGTCCCAACATCAGAAATCTGTCTTCATCTTCCGAGTGATCTATATCGAAAAATTCTATAGTATTTTTGTTAAAAAATACTGTCTGCGCTTCTTCAAAAGAAACACCATGTTTTTTCTGGTTAGCTGTGTTTTTCCGGTTATCCCATGAAAACCTAAGAGCCTTAAGGAAAGTTGACAAAGGCTGAGGTTTACGCTAAGTTTATTTTTGGATCATCCTGAAAATTCACCTTATTAATTAGGAGTTCGGCCATTTCTGATTTTTCCCAAAAAAGTAGCCAGATAACCACCTTCCACATAATCCAGCAAGACCGAAAGCATTTGAGATCCCAACTCAGACTTCACTCCAAGTGGAAAAAGGTGGTCTTGGTTGTTCCTTTGCTTGCAAGTGAATATACTGAAGCAGAGAATCTTCCTGTATTTCAAAACATCCTCAGACAACTAAAAGCCGTTACTTACGTGTCGAGAATTATTTTTGGCCTTGATCAAGCCACCGAAAAAGAAGCCTTTGTCCTTGTTGATCTGATAAGAGAGGCCGGGATAAGGAACTATTTGATTCAGTGGAACGATGGTCCAGGCTTCAGCAGTATTTACAGACAACTGAGTGAGGCAGGGTTAAATATTAGCGACCCTGGTAAGGGCAAGAACATGTTTCTCAGTTTTGGTATCGCCATTGCCTTAGGAGCTGAATCCATTGGACTGATCGATGCGGATATCCGAAACTTTAAACATGTGCAACTTGACCGCCTCCTATACCCGATAGTCGTTCTGAACTACGATTTTTCAAAGGCATATTATGCACGAATCGCAGATAGGACAATTTACGGGCGTGTGAAACGTCTTCTTCTTGATCCCCTCCTGCTTTCCCTTAAAAGGAAATTTACTGAAAGCAAGGAGGAAAAGATGTTGCACCTAATTGAATTTCTTTTGGGTTTTAATTATCAACTCTCTGGTGAAGTAGCTTTTCATGTAGACCTACTAAAAAGGATGCGATTTGCTACTAATTGGGGTGTGGAAATCTACACCCTGATCGAGGTTTATCGAAAGGCCTCAGCTACGGCGCAGGTTATGTTCACCGAAGGTGCCTTTGATCACAAACATCAAGAAGTTTCCCCAAAGGACGAGACCAAAGGGCTTAATCGAATGGCGATCGATATCGTCCAAACCCTGATGACTGCGTTGATAATGGATGAAGGTCTTGAGATTTCCGACACATTTTTTCGAGACCTGGCCATTACATACCAGGCCGTGGCTGAAGGCCAAATCAAAAAATATTCGGATGATGCGAGCTTTAGTAGTCTTGAGTATGACCGAGATATCGAAGAATATCTTATTAAAAATGTCTTCCGCAATTCGATACTTTTAGCCGGCGAGGTTCTCACCGCACCATACAAGACAACTGAGAGGTTTTTGAGACTTATCAATTCACATCGTGAATTTAAGCCATTTCTTGAAAATGGTCTTGCCGAAGCAATCGTGAAGATTGAGCGCAAAACTAAACAAACAGCCTTTGAAATGCCCCAAACCGTTTCGTGGGAACGTGTATCCAATAAGCTGCCCCGGATTTTCTATGATCTGATTGAAGCAGTTGAAAGCGAAAAAAGGCGCTTTTCTTAATTATGTCTGCCAGCCCATTTTGGATAATCTTTACCGACTTAGACGGTACATTGCTTGATCACAACAACTACAGATGGGGAGAGGCCCAATCGGCCCTTGATCTGTGCAAACGTCTTGATATTCCCATTGTTCTGGTCTCCAGCAAGACCAGAGCCGAAATAGATCTTATCCGTCGCAAGTTATCCATGTCCGCTCCCTTTGTTTCTGAAAATGGAGGCGGCATCTTTTTCCCAAATGAAGTTTTTGATAGCCCAGAAATGGGGGACCTATTTGTAACCGGCCCGGAGATGCCTTTTGAAAAGACTGACAAAGGCCTTTGGAAATGGTCTCTTGGCTTGCCGTACGACCATCTTATCAAGGCATTTCGAGAAATACGTGATGAAATAAGATGGGACATAAAAGGCTTTTCGGACATGAGCATTGAAGAAATTTCACATCTCACAGGTCTTGATCTGCAAGCATCTCGTCTTGCCGCTATGCGAGAATATGACGAGCCGTTTATTATACTTGACAAACAACCCTCTGGTACGGAAGTCCTTTTTAATGCCGCTGCTAAAAGGGGAGTTATTGTTACGGTCGGAAAACGTTTTTATCACCTTCAGGGGAAAAATGACAAAGGGCAATCCATGGAAAAGGTCATTTCCTGGTATAATCAATTTTATGACAATATTGTCTCGGTTGCACTTGGGGATAGTCAAAATGATTTTCCTATGCTTAAACGTGCTGATTATCCTGTCCTTGTCCGGTCACCATCCGATTTTCAAACACCAGATATAAAAATCCCTCGACTAAAGGTTACAAATGAAATAGGTCCAAAAGGTTGGAATTTGGCCATATTGGAAATACTACATAAAAAAGAGGTAGACATTAATGCCTGACAGATTCGAACACGAGGTTAACCCTGAAAACATTACAAAAGTCGAAATGGTGGTATGTATACCATCCTACAATGAGGCCAACTCTATCAGTTATCCCACGACCCAAGCTGATAAAGGACTGGCTAAATATTTTGGTGACAGATCTTCCGTCATTATCAACTGTGACAACAATTCTCCCGATAACACCAAGCAGGCTTTTTTCGATACCCCAACCAACATACCTAAGATATATCTTTCCACGCTTCCAGGTGCAAAGGGTAAGGGAAACAATTTCAAGAATCTCTTTCAAAAAGCAGTTGATCTTAAGGCCAAAGCGGTAGTTGTAGTTGATGCCGACTTAAAGAGTATTACACCTGAGTGGATCAAACATTTGGGTGAACCTCTCTTCAATGGTTTTTCTTATGTGGCACCTTTATATGTAAGACATAAATATGATGGCACAATTACAAACGGAATTGCCTATCCCATGACAAGGGCCTTATATGGCAGGAGGGTCCGACAGCCCATTGGCGGGGATTTTGGTTTTACCGGAAAGCTGGGGACAGTCTACTTAAATAGTGGCACGTGGGACGAGGCCGTGTCAAATTTTGGAATCGACATCTGGATGACAACTTTGGCCATCACCCAGCGAGTTCATATCTGCCAATCTTTTATGGGAAGGCCGAAAATTCATCTACCTAAAGATCCGGGGGCCCATTTGGGGCCTATGTTCAGGGAAGTGGTCGGCACTATTTTTTCCTTGATGAGCCATTTTGATAAATTCTGGGCAAAAATAAAATATAGCAGACCAACAGCCATATACGGCTTTGGCCTTGGAGAGGTTGAAATGCCTCCCCAGGTGGAAGTGGATATGGAGAAATTAATGCATAAGTTTCAAAGTGGCTTTGATGAGTGGAAAAACGTATGGGTAGAGATCCTTAAAAAAGATGTATACAAGAAACTCTTGGAGATCAGTGGAATGAGAAAAAAAGAGTTCAATTTTCCGACTGATCTATGGGCAAAAATCCTGTTTGATGTGGCTGTTTCATATCGAGCTGCAAGCATAGATCGGGGCATAATAATAGATTCATTGATTCCTCTTTACTTTGGGAAAACCCTTTCCTTTGTGAAAAAGACAAAGAGAATGTCCATCAAACAGGCAGAAGAGGTGATCGAGGATGATTGTATGACCTTTGAAATGGCAAAGCCATATCTCCTTAGGCGATGGAGAAAAAAAAGCACTTTATCGCACTAAAACAAGCCTGACATCCATAACATTGGTATTGGTAGGGCCCGTTATGAGAAGATTTTCCGTTTTCTCAAAGAAGTGGTAAGCGTCATTGTTTGCCAGGTAATCTGCCGCTTTCAGACCTATATTTTTTCCACGCCATACTGTAAAAGGATCTACAACAGCCCCTGCCGCGTCTGTGGGGCCGTCGTTTCCGTCTGTGCCACCACTGAGGATAACGACATGCCGTGGAATCTGTGCAAGGTCAAGGGCGGCGGCTAAGCAAAATTCTTGATTTCTCCCACCAAGGCCATTGCCCCGAATAGTCACAGTGGTTTCACCCCCTGAAATAATGCATGCAGGTGGAGGAACCGGTTTTCCGGTTTTCAGAATCTCTTTGGCTATTGCACTGTGAACTACCGCCACTTCTTTTGTTTCACCCTCAATCTGAGAGGAAAGGATCAAGGCCTCATACCCAAGCTCTTTTGCCTTATTGCTTGCAGCCTTTAGGGCTAAAATATTGCTCCCAACGATAATATTATAAATTCGGTCAAATATCGGCTCATTCGCTTTAGGTGTTTCTGAGATCTCTCCTTCCAAACCTGCCTTCAGGTGTGCCTGAATTGTCGCAGGGATATCTTTTAAATCATATTTTCCGAGGATTTCCATAACTTCCTTAAATGTGGATCCATCTGGGACAAAGGGGCCTGAGGCGATCACATCTATCTTATCTCCCACCACATCCGACAGCATCAGATTAATTATAGTTGCCGGATAGGCGGCCCTTGCCATCTGGCCACCCTTGGAAGAGGAGATATGTTTCCTGATAGCATTAATTTCATCAATAGTGGCACCACAATCCAATAGATTGCTGGTAAGCTCTTGTTTTTCTGAAAGGGTAATTCTTCCGGCCGGCAATGGAAGCAAAGCGGAGCCCCCTCCTGAAATAAGGGAAAAAATCAGGTCCTTTTCGCCGGCGCTTTCCAAAAAATTGAGTATTTTTATTGTTCCTTTCATACCATTTTTATCAGGCAAAGGGTGGCCGGCCTCTATAATCTCTGTAAAATCAAGGTTTTCTGTAAAGCCATATTTCACATTTATCATTCCTTTTTCTATTCTCTTTCCAAAAAGTTCTTCCAGGGCCTTGGCCATGGGGGCTGTTGCTTTCCCTGCTCCAACAAGCAAGACGCGATCATATTTCGTCAAATCAAGTTGGACGATAGGTTTGTCTTTAGGCCCTAAAGTTACAATGTCTTTCTCCAAGTGGACGAATCGTTTTACAGCCTGATATGGATCAACGGCTTCAATAGAGCTATTGAATATCTCCACTG
Source organism: uncultured Desulfobacteraceae bacterium (assembly GCA_964423495.1). Lineage (GTDB taxonomy): Bacteria > Desulfobacterota > DSM-4660 > Desulfatiglandales > Desulfatiglandaceae > CAYRFN01. The sequence continues at coordinate 189 of CAYRFN010000185.1, read as the reverse complement.
CCTCGGAGTGCATTTGTTTAATAATATCTTCATCCATAGCTAATCACTTGGTAACGTTCAAAAGGCTTCGCATTTAGAAGGACATGGAACTCTCTTTTAAGAAATCCGCAGTTTAGCCATGGCAGAACATGGGACTCTCTTTTCAAAAACGAGACGTCAACTGCAAGGCCGAAGGGACATCACTTCGCT
>CAYRFN010000184.1:0-8005 GCA_964423495.1 uncultured Desulfobacteraceae bacterium | reverse complement strand
TTCGAGTACTTTTATTAGAACTGGAAAAATAATTACACTTAATTAGGGTCTAATTGGGAGAAGAACCATGTCGTAGTCATTTCTGTCCCCTTTTGTATGTCCTGAGGAAAAGGGCTATTGTTTGCAACGAATGAAAAATAAGACGGAATGATATTCTTCTGATTCAGGTGTCGAAAAAAACAGGGGTGGCTTTGTAAACGAAATATTTTCTCGCTAACGGCTTGGGAGAACCAGAAAAAAATAATCAGATGGGAACCTGCCATTACTGCGATAGGGATTCAAGGACAATTTCCAGTACAATAGGCTTTTGCCCTGATTGTATCAGGACAAAATTTGACAAGATCTGGCCCGAGATAAAACGCCTTCATCAAAAAAGCAGGAGGGCCTATGGGTTGCCTGCGGATCCTCCCCATACACCAGAGGGCAGGTCCTGTTCATTATGTGCCAGAGAATGTAACATACCAGAAGGAGACACAGGATATTGCGGTCTTCGGAAAGTGGAAAACGGGCGGATACGAGGAGGAAGACCTCATGAAGGGAACCTGTCATTTTATTATGATATGCTTCCTACCAACTGTGTAGGCGATTTCGTTTGTCCTGCTGGAACTGGGAGCGGATACCCTCGATATGCCGTGTCAAAGGGTCCTGAGTACGGATATAAGAACCTGGCTGTTTTTTACCACGCCTGCTCTTTTAATTGTTTATACTGCCAGAACTACCATTTTAAGGAGCAAACATTTTCCTCTGTCAAGGTGTCCGCGAAAAAGCTTGCAAACGCAGTAGACAAAAAGACCACCTGCATCTGTTATTTCGGAGGTGATCCGACACCACAGATCCTCCATGCCCTGAAAGCATCAAGGCTTGCCCTCAGAAATGCTGGCAACCGTATTTTAAGGATATGTTGGGAGACCAATGGGGCTGTTAAAGAACCTTTTCTTTCTAAGATGGCTGATCTGTCAATAAGCTCTGGTGGTTGCATCAAGTTCGATCTGAAGGCATGGGACGAAGGGATTCACCATGCGCTCTGCGGTGTAACAAATAAGAAGACATTAGAGAACTTCAGGACATTAGCAGGGTACATAGACCAAAGGCCAGAGCCGCCTTTACTTATTGCCAGTACACTGCTGGTTCCAGGGTATGTTGACGAGCATGAAGTGGAAGGGATTGCAAAATTTATTTCCGGCCTGAATCCTGAAATTCCGTACAGTCTACTCGCCTTTTATCCACACTTTTACATCAAGGATCTTCCTACTACCTCACAGGCCCATGCCCTCCGCTGCCAGGCGGTGGCTGAGGGTGCGGGCCTTAAACATGTTCGCATTGGTAATGTGCATTTGCTGGGAGAGGATTATTAAGACAAAAGGCAGAGCTTTTAAAGACCCTGCCTTTATGTCTGAGGAACTTTTTGAGGTTAAATGACCAAAGTTAAAGGTTAGGCTGTTTGTTGACAATCCAACTGGGCTTTATTCGCAAAATCAGATTCTCATGATCCCCGTTATTGGGATTCACTATTAGATTATGCAAATGGCATGCCGTAGTGGAGAAGACCGAAATGATAGGACAGCATTACCCCAAGATTGGGATGAAAATCATATGGTTATACAAGAAACCATTTTTCCTTAGTTATGAAATTTAAGTACAAAAAGAATTATTGGATAACGAAAATGTATTTTATTTTACAATTTTGTACAAAGAAGGGGCTTTTATCCTTTGCCTCTGCGTTTCCATTGGGCATATCAAAAGCCGCAAGTAGTATGACAAATAAAACAACAAGCCATTTAATCATCATAAAAAAGAAGCTTTAGAAGAAGTCTTTTTTTGCGCATTGAACAGGGCGCGAATAAAACCACCAGCCCGCTCCGCACCATTCGGACCACTTCTCTTAATGCGGGGTAATCTCAACAAATGCGAGAGATTTGCTACCCATCCTCCGTCTTGAAATTTATCCTCTTTAATTGCAATACCATTCATTTGTTTTTCAATGTAGGCAGCCAATACCTCTGACTCACGAAAATGAGGCCTCTTTATGTAGCCGAATGGAACACCAGCATGGTATGTCTCAGCAAGTGTACTGTAGCCCACTTTTCCTACCACGGCATCACTTGCCATGATCAGGTCTGGATGAAAAAAATCAGAATGATGGGGCAAAAGGATTAAATTGCCGCTGATTTTCATTGAATTGCTTCCACCGGGCACCACAAAATAAACATCTCTTTGGTGTGTCAGTTCACTCAAGGAACTGTATTTTTCTGGTACACCTCCCATTGTGATTGTCACTATCTTAACATCGTCCGGTATGCCCAATCTTTTCCGTATCTGTCCGGAAGGGGCTTTTGTACTGCGGCTAATAGGTGGAGTAATGAGATCTGCCGGACCATTGAAACAAACGGGTTCTGTTTGGACGTGATAGTCTGCTGCATCAAATACAGTTTTCAAATAGTCCACATGATTGCTTAAGCGGGAATCATAGCTTGTATATTCCTGATAAACCCAGTCCCAGGTAAAATTTTCAATCAACACCGAAGGTATGCCAGCTTCCTTTGCTACCAGGATTCCCATAGGGGAGATATCGCAAATAAGAAGCCCACATTTAAGTTTATCCATCATCTGGGCCAGTTGTTTAATCTGTGATTCTCCGAACGGTAAGAACTTATCCAAATATTCGACTGTCTTGGCAAGATCGACATGCAGTGGTGTATTTTGTATAAGTCCGATATCTGTCATAAGAGAATGATATGTAAAAGGACCTGAAAGAGACTCTTCAAAGAACCAGGAAGGGACTGTTGTAAAAATTTCAAATTCGATTGTAGGATTTATTTCGTGCATTGCACCCATTACAGCTGATGCCCTGGCTGCATGACCAAACCCGTGGGGAGAGACAAAGTAGGCCGCTCGATCACTCATATCTATACCAGATTGTTTAGGTTTCTTTTATCCCTTATCTCCCTTACAGGATGGGGATTTGAACACTTGATAAATGCAACCCTGAAAGTTACACTGCTTGAAGCGTCTTGAGACGGTCACTGTTGTTGAGGATGCGAATTTTTCCGATTCAACCTTATATTTATTAGTATATAAAACCGAAAAAAGATACTGTTTTAGATGAGTCAGCATGCTAAGAGACTTTAAAACCCTTAAGACCTATTTCATTGAAAACCGGATAGCCCTGGTTCTTGGACTCTCCAGCCTTTTATTGGTAGATACTCTCCAGTTATTCATCCCCAGAATCATTAAAAAATCAATAGATTCCTTAACGATTGGTCAGGCAAGTTTTGGACTGTTGCTCAAGTATGCACTAATCATAGTGGGAATTGCAATTGCTATGGCAATCTTTAGATACATATGGCGGTATTTCTTATTCGGTCACTCCAGGAAGGTGGAAGAGGCCTTAAGAAATAGAATTTACAGGCATCTGCAAACCCTTTCCTTGTCCTTTTACTGGAGGACAAAGACAGGTGACCTGATGGCACGAGCTGTAAATGATATCGATGCTGTGAGGATGGCTGCGGGAATTGGATTAGTAGCACTCACCGACGGAGTTGTACTTGGTCTGGCCACGATTGGGTTTATGTTATATATAGACATTAGATTGACCCTCCTCTCCCTTATCCCCGCACCTTTTATCTTCTATTTCACATTAATTATTACCCGCAAAATGGGCATGGGATTTAAGCAGGTACAACAGACCTTTTCTGAATTAACAGAGTCAGTTAGGGAGGCATTTGCCGGGATAAGGGTTATTAAGGCCTATAATAGACAGCATTGGGGATATGGCCGAGTGAAGGATAAGGGAGAAACATATATCTTAAATAATATAGGTCTTGCCAAGAATCTGGCCATATTTTTTCCAATGATGACATTATTTACCAATCTTGGACTGGCTATAGTTATCTGGATTGGAGGGCGACTGACCATTGTGGGAAACATTACGACTGGTGACTTTGTTGCCTTTATTAGTTATCTCAATCTCCTAACCTGGCCTATGATGGCACTCGGTTGGGTTACAAACTTGATCCAGAGAGGTTCTGTCTCAATGAGGAGGATAAACGGTATATTAAATGAGATTCCGGAGATTACCAATCAAACAACAGAACCATTTAGAGGAGTTATTAGAGGCGAGATTTGCCTAAAGAATTTAACATTTTATTATCCAGAGAAAAGAAACCCTGGCCTGAAAGATTTAGATATCAGGATAGAGGCTGGACAGACCGTAGCAATTGTAGGTGGAGTAGGGTCAGGTAAGAGCACACTCGTTAAAGTAATTCCCCGTTTATTGGAGACAGAAAGAGGTATGGTGCAAATTGATGGAATTCCTATCCACGATATACACCTAAATAATCTAAGGGAGTCTATCGGTTTTGTGACCCAGGAGTCCTATATTTTTTCCGATACAATCTTAACCAACATAATCTTCGGTCGAGCTGGAGTGGATGAGGACCTCATGAAAAATATACTTAAGACCTCTCAATTGTCAGTTGATATAGATTCTTTTCCCAAGGGCATTCACTCTATTTTAGGAGAAAAGGGGATTACCCTATCAGGAGGGCAGAGACAGAGACTGACTATAGCAAGGGCTCTTATTTCAAGTCCCCCTATCCTGATCTTAGATGATGCCCTTTCTCAAGTAGATACCAGGACTGAAGCAAATATATTAGACAGTCTCCTTGAGGTGAGACAGGGGAAAACGAATATCATTGTTTCTCATAGGCTTTCAACTATCAGGAGAGCGGATATAATTTATGTGCTTAAGGACGGGAGACTTGTAGAGTTGGGCAAGCACGCTGTTCTTATGTCCTCCCGTAAGGAATATGCCAGGCTTTATGAAAAACAGCAGTTGCGTGCGGAATTGGAAAGATAGCAATGCATTTTGACTATGGATACATTGAAGAGGGTCAACTTGAAAAGCCTTACAATATAGGTCTTTTGAAGCGATTAATTCCCTACGCAAGGCCTTATAAAAGAACTATTTTCTTTGCTCTTGCATTAACGCTTTTGATCACCCTCTTTGATCTTTCTATTCCCTATCTTCCCAAGATTGCCATAGACCGATACATATTATCCTTTTGGTACCCGGTTAATCAGAAGGCAATGTCTGGTGGCTTAGCCGAGGAGTTTAGAGAGAGATATGGCCAAATTGTGGAGACCACAAAAAAGCCCGGATTGGGATTCCTCTCAAGCTCCAAGCTCAAACAGATTGACCCTATGGATCTCAGACACTACCAGAAGGAAGGGCTTGTTTCCATAGAACGATTTTATAGGATTTCTGTAAAGGGAAGTAATCAAAACAGGTTATTTGCTTCTGAAAAGGCAATAAAAGGGGAAGGTCCTTATTTTTATATACCTGTAAAAGAATTGAAATCTGCCTCTCACGATACAACAGCAAAATTGAGGCACAAAGACATTAAAGGTGTATTTCTCATCGGACTATTTTTGCTTTTTTTGATTGGGGGGTCTTTTCTCTTGAATTACTGGGAATATTATCTTTTGGAGAAATCCGGACAGAATATAATGCAAGATATCAGAATGGAGCTTTTTAGCAGGATTCAAGGGCAGTCCATTCGATTTTTTGACCAAAATCCAGTGGGGAGGCTGGTTACCAGAGTAACAAATGATATCGAAAATTTAAATGAGATGTTCAAATCAGTTCTAATCACTGTCTTTAAGGATATATTTATCCTGTCAGGGATAATAGTAATCTTGGTTCATCTGAACTGGCGCCTGGCTTTAATTTCCTTTATCCTTCTACCCTTTGTATTTGGGTTGACATTTTTCTTTAGCAGGCAGGCAAGAGAGATATTCCGGGAAATAAGAAAAAACATTGCTGCGATTAATGCATTTCTACAGGAGAGAATTTCTGGTATTCAAATTATCCAGCTTTTTGTCCAAGAAAAAATCCAGCTTGAACGTTTTAAAGGGCTTAACCACAAAAATTACCTTGCAAGCATGAAGCAGATCAAAATCTTTGCTGTATTTATGCCTTCCATGGAGGTATTTTCCTCTGTGGGCATAGGTCTCCTGCTTTGGTATGGAGGTGGAAAAGTTATATCAGAACAGCTCACCTTGGGCTCTCTCGTAGCCTTTATCGGTTATATCCAGATGTTTTTTAAGCCCATAAGGGATATATCAGAAAAATACAATATAATGCAGTCTGCCATGGCCTCGCTGGAGCGTATATTCTTGCTTATGGATCAAAAAGAGGTGATTCAGGGGCCCAAGATACCAAAGAGACCAATGAAAGCCGAAGGTCATCTTCAGTTAAAAAAGGTCTCTTTTGCCTATGAGAAGGGTTTTCCTGTCCTCAATGATGTTTCCTTTGAGATTAGGCCAGGCCAAATGGTTGCCCTGGTTGGAATCACAGGGGCAGGAAAAACGACTATAATCAGTCTTATTGAGAGATTTTATGAATTCGAAAAGGGAGCCATCCTTTTAGACGGCCTTGATATCAGAGAGTGGAAAATAGGTGAGCTACGTTCTCAAATAGGAATAGTTATGCAGGATGTTTTTATCTTTGCTGGCAGCATTGCAGAAAACATAACCTTGGGGGATAAAGAGATACCAAGAGAAACACTGGAAGAGGTTTCAAGGCAGGCAAATATCTATAAATACATAAAAGGCCTTTCAGGGGGCTTTGATCATGAGGTGAAAGAGGGTGGTGCAACCCTCTCTGGCGGTCAAAGGCAGCTCTTAGCCCTGAGCCGCGCATTGGCATATGATCCAACTCTTCTGATTTTAGACGAGGCCACCTCCAGTGTGGATCCTGAGACAGAGCATTTGATTCAGGACTCCATTTTTACCCTTTCAAGAAGGCAAACTACCCTAATTATTGCCCACAGACCGTCAACTATTCAGCAGGCGGACAAAATTTTGGTCATGCATCATGGGCATATTGTTGAGCAAGGAACCCATGAGGAACTGATGGCATCAGAAAATGTCTATTTTAGACTTAACAAATTACGTGAAAAAAATGTGAGTTTCAAAGATCCGCTTTAATATCAAATCTTGCTTACCCCGCTTGGCCAAGTCCTAATACCATCTTATTTCCCCAGGTCTTCCATTGTGTGAAAAATTAAGGAAACTCTGATTCAGGGTGAGAAAAATATTCATTTTTACTTATGTCTGGATCAGGAGGTCAAATCCTTAATATCGGAGATGTTCATTTCAAGCATCTTTATGCTTGCCAGGATTCGGCTGGTGTTTCTATTAAGGGAAGGAAAATCATAAGACATCTCCGTTATCTCGCTAGCTGTTTTTTTCATAAGCTGTATTTTTTCATCAATTTCCTGCAAATATAATTTCTGATCCATAAACTTCAATGCCTCGCTTATATTAGAAGGTTAAGAAATCATTATCAGCCGGGATTAATGCCCTTTTCTGAGATCTTTAAACCGTTTTGCCTTGACCTCGTATCTCGGCAAGGAACCGTAATCGTGAAATTCCAGGACATACCCAAGATTGGTCTTGATCCTTAGCTGATCCTTAAGTTCTGCTTCAATTGAATCTTTTCGGTCAGCTGCATCGGGCACCAGCTCAACCTTGAGTGTAATTCGGTCGATATCTCCCTTCTTGTCTACAATCACTTCGAATTCATTGCTCAAACCGTTAATCCCCCTGACCACCTCTTCAATGGCAGAGGGTGCAAGGAGGACACCTTTTACTTTGGTAATATCATCAGCCCTGCCGATAACGCCCCCTTCGATAGTCCGGAAAGTCCGGCCACAGGGGCAGGGTTCAGAGGACCACACGATGACGTCTTTGGAATCGAAACGGATGCAAGGCTGGCCGAAGCGGTCCAGGGCTGTGACGATCATCTTGCCGCTCCGCCCTGGTTCCTCGATATATTCTCCGGTATTGACATCCTGGATTTCCACCAGGAAAAAGGCCTCATTGACATGGAGACCTCCGGATTGCTCCGTGCATTCAAAGGACCAGGCCCCGATTTCGGTTGCCCCGGCATGGTCGTATACTTTTGCATCCCAGACATCCTGCATGCGTTTTTTGGTAGCGG
>CAYRFN010000183.1:0-8033 GCA_964423495.1 uncultured Desulfobacteraceae bacterium | reverse complement strand
AACTTTTTTGCGGGTATGATCATTTTTTGCTGGACTTGGCTTCATTTCTTTGCTATGGGAAAATTGCAAAGGAGGCGTGGCATGATCACCGCAAGAGAGAATCACCGATTCTGTGGCCGGATATTTACAAGGGAAGAGCTTACCTTGATCCAGGAAGTGGTGGAGAGCTGTGCAGGGATCAGCCGAACGGAGCTGTCGCACACTGTATGCGAACTGCTGGAGTGGAAGCGAGCCAACGGCAGACTCAAGGGTACCGAATGCCTGGAGTTTTTGCAACGGCTGGAAAGCCAAGGGTTTTTGAAGCTTCCCAAGAGCCAGCAGAGCGGACCGAGAAAAGGGACGAGGCGACAGATTGCGCCAAGGGCAGACGACCCACTTTGGGCCAATCTGACGGGCAGTGTGGGGGCGTTTATGCCCTTGAACGTGGAGTTGGTAAGGAGCCGGAAACAGCGCCAGATTTTCAAGGACCTTGTAAGCCGGCACCACTACCTGGGATATGCCATGCCCTTTGGTGCGAGGCTTCAGTACCTGGTCTACGTGAGCCGGCCCCGAGGGCAAGTGGTGGGGTGTGTGCAGTTTTCCAGCCCGGCCTGGCGGATGGAGGTCAGGGATCAATGGATCGGCTGGGACGATGCGACACGCGGTCGAGGTCTTCAGCAGATTGTAAACAACAGCCGGCTGTTGGTTTTGCCAAGGATACGCAATCTGGCCAGTGCGCTGCTCTCGTGTGTGCTGAGTCGGCTTCGAGAGGACTGGCAAGGTCATTATGGGGTGGATCCCTGGCTGGTGGAGACGCTGGTGGACCGGGGACGGTTTTACGGAGGATGTTACCGTGCCGCCAATTTTATCGTGCTGGGGGAAACCAGTGGCCGGGGTCGCATGGACCGTGCCCATCAGCGCCATGGGGCGGAAGTGAAAACGGTGATGGTCTATCCTCTGGTCAAACATGCGGCACGCCGTCTGAGAGAGGCTCACGGAGGATAAGGGGCGATGAATGCATTGGCGGTGTTGTCGTCCCAGGAACGGTTTTATGAGCAGTCGTGGCAAGAGTTTGAGGAGATTGTCAGGACTCTGGATTCTGATGAGGCCCGATCGATGACCCACAGCGAACTTGAGCGAGAACTTGAAAAGATGGGCCGGGAATTGATGCGCAAACTCTTGCAGGAGCATTTGCAATCCCGGGGGCCGGGAGAAACTGCCCAACCCGTTTGGGGCCCTGACGGTGTTGAGAGGTCTCGGGTGCGGCGGCAGGAGCGCAAGCTTGAGTCGATTTTTGGCACTGTCTCGGCAGAGCGTGCGGCCTACGGCCAAAAAGGAAGCCAGAGCCTGCATCCGTTGGATGCCGAGCTCAATCTGCCCAATAAGAAGTATTCCCTTGAACTTAGCCGCCGTGTGGCCGAAGAAGCCGCAAAGAGTTCCTTTGACGAGACTTATGAGACCATTAACAAGAACACCGGAGGGCATGTGCCCAAGCGGCAGATCGAAGAACTGGTGATGCGGGCAGCCGTGGACTTCGACGCCTTCTATCAGATACGGCAAGGACAGGCTCCTGTAAATGAACACAGCGAATCGATCATGGTGATGAGCGTCGATGGCAAAGGAGTCGTGATGCGCACCGAGGATCTTCGGGAGCAAACCCGTAAGGCTGCCAAGGCGCGTAAACACAAGATGGGAGCGCGGCTTTCCAAAGGGGAGAAGAAGAACGCCAAGCGCATGGCTACTGTGGCAACCGTCTACACGATTGCACCCTTTGTGCGTAAGCCACAAGACTTGGTTGCAGAAAACGACTCCGAGCGTGAGAAGTTGCCACGGCCCCGTCCTGAGAAAAAACGGGTGTGGGCGACTCTGGAGAAGACTCCGCAAGAGGTGATTGAAGAGGCATTCGAGGAGGCTGGCTGCCGAGACCCTGCGCATCAGAAAAACTGGGTAGCACTGGTCGACGGCAACAAGCAGCAAATCCTCATCCTTCGCCGTATGGCCAAAGACAAAGGAATCCATCTTACGATCATCGTCGATCTCATCCATGTCATCGAGTACCTTTGGGATGCTGGCAGGGCGTTTTACCCTGAAGCCGCTGAGGAACTGGAAAGCTGGGTTCGAGTTCGGCTTCTTGAGATCTTGCGGGGAAAAGCTGGCTATGTGGCAGGGGGCATGCGCCGTAGCGCCACACTGCGATCTCTTGCCTCCCAAAAGCGAAAACCCGTGGATGTCTGCGCTAATTACTTGCTCACCTATGCACCCCATCTCAAGTACGATCGTTACCTTGTCCAAGGATTCCCCATCGCCACAGGAGTTATTGAAGGCGCCTGCCGTCATTTGGTCAAAGACCGTATGCAAGTTACTGGCGCCCGCTGGAGCCTCACCGGCGCCGAAGCTATCTTGCGCCTTCGTGCCTTGCGCTCCAGCCACGACTTTGATGAGTACTGGAGCTTCCATGAGGCTCAAGAGTATGAACGCAACCATCGAGCGCTCTATGCCGATGGCGTCGTGCCGCCCACGATAAAACCACGCCCACCTCACAAACGCAATCACCTGAAAGCTGTCAAATAGGAGATAATTTCTCAAATGGAGCTCGATCCCATATGCCAAAAATTGTTGCTCAAGGTCGTTCTAAAAGAGCCGCACCCAAATCGTTTTTGAATGATAAATAAGGGGCAAGCTATGAAAAACAAAGTAATTCGTTTTGCAATGTCGGCTCTGAATGCTGTCGTTTTGCTTGTGCTCTTTGGCCGTATCATCGTCTTCTGTACAGGCTGCTCATCCTCATCGGATCAGAAAAAAACAACATCTGACCTTCAGGCGATGCTTGAAGCCAAATGGGACGGGTACAGTGAGCAATACGCCAACATTCCCGGCGGGATCGCCCTCATGGTGATATCGGGTAAGGACAGCTATTTCGCCTCGTATAAGATGGGCGAAGATATGACTGTGGATTCTCGCTTTCGAGTGGCGAGCATCACCAAAACCTTTACTGCAACTGCAATTATGCTGCTTGAGCAGATAGGTCTTCTTGATATTGACGACACGATAGTGTCAACAATCTACGGTAGCGACGAGCCCTATCTATCCGACACCCCCGACTATGACATACCTTAGAATTTCTGTCAAGTAGCCCTTTTCGGCTAGCTTCCAAACAATCTCCCTTTTACCTGCGATATCTCTTAATACCGGAACCTCAATATTTTCGGATTGAAACCAGAGGTAGGTTTGCCTTATACTTTATATTTCTCTGAACTTCTTGAAGATTAATTCAATTGTATCCTGAGTTCTTCTATTGGGATCCTTGACGACATTATCACTTGCATCCCAAATATATCCTGGTGGAACCTGTCTCTTAAACTTTCCCCTTTTTGCTTTTTCTTCCATGCCAGCTATTAGCCTTGCACGCAGAATTTTCAGCTCAACACTGCTTATTGTACCCTTGATCCCTAAAATTAGCTGATCGTCCATACAATTACAATCATAAACCTGGTCACCGTCGCTAATCAAGGTATCAAAGACACTACATACTTCCAACAGCCGACACCAATCTTTGTCTGTTCTTGACAGTCTGCTCGCTTCTCGGCTGAATATTATACCGGCCCCTCCGACGGCTACAAGAGATGTTATTCTTTCAAATCCACGACGCTCGGAGGCTCCTACAGCTGCACTTGAGCCTAAATCACTATCAACGATTTCAATATTATTCCATCCCCACTGTTTGGCTGTATCTTTTAAGGCATATTGAAGTCTTTGGCTCTCCTTGTTTTGTTTAACTTGTCTATCTGTTGACTGGCGTATGTAAATAATTGCCTTACGATTTAAATGGTCTTCTCTTCTTATTGCTTTGTTGCAGAATTATCATTTTCTGACTTTCCTCCTATATTAACCTGGATCAACATAACGTACCCATCTCACAATTCAGGGGTGCGAAACACAAGATCCTTATATCGGAATTCCAGGGGGGTGTATTGACTTCTTTCGCATTTTTTGAAAAATGGTATAATAGTTTTGAGTTTGTACCCTCTCCATGGGTTGGGGTGAACTTTTGTTGCAATATTATATAGATGGAGGTGGTGATGGAAAGGATAACTAAAGTCTTAATTGTCGAGAAAAAAGACTATTGTCATTATTTTTTTTCAAAGATAATTTGCTTTCACAATTTCCAATACAAAACGGCCTCCACCATTAGTGAAGCCCTGGATTTATGCGAAAAAGAACACTTTCATCTTATCATATTTAATCTGGACAGAGATGCGAAGACAAAACTTTCTGAAATTATCAGAAGAATACATGATATTGGTGGAATAGTCCCTATTGTGATAGTGGCTGATAAAAAAGATGCTGAGAAGGCTATAGAAGGTATGAAATCTGGCGCTTGTAATGTTATTTTCAAGCCTTTTATAAATATTGCGAGGATCAAACGGGAAATTATGAGCGCCTTAAATTTGAAAGATTCCATGAATATTAATGGCATTCCCTTTTGGTACCAGGATAAAGGTTTTTTAGATGGGATGGAAGATTTTTGTGGAATTGTTGGAAAAAGCACCTATATCAGGAATCTTTATAAGATTATCAAACGGATTGCCCCTATTGACGTTAATATATTAATTATTGGTGAGACTGGAACGGGGAAAGAGCTTATCGCCAAGGCCATTCATGCTCAAAGCTCTCGTTCTGAAAAGAATTTCGTAGCTGTAAACTGTAGTGCTATCCCTGAAGGGTTAATTGAAAGTTCCTTTTTTGGATATGAAAAAGGGGCCTTTACCGGGGCAGACAAGAGGATGTCTGGCTATCTTGAAGAAACAGATAAGGGAACACTCTTTCTGGATGAAATCGGAGCTATGAGCCTTAAGGCTCAGGTAGTTCTTTTAAGGGTGCTCCAGGAACAAAAATATATTAAGGTCGGTGGTACTAAAACAATAATCGTGGACGCCAGGATAATTGCCTCGACTAATAAAAATCTTCGTCAGGCTGCAGAAAATGGCGATTTCAGAGCAGATCTTTATTACCGATTAAATGTGGTAAGTATCAAAACGGTACCACTTCGCGAAAGGAAGGAGGATATCTCTGTATTGATTGATTATTTTATTAAAAAAACCTGTTCTAAATATGGGTTTGACACAAAAAGGATAACACCTCAGGCAATCGCTCTTTTAGAAGGTTATCATTGGCCGGGGAATGTCAGGGAGTTAGAAAATTATATCGAGTCAATCATAGCCTTAATCCCACCAAAGAAAGAGATGATAAATTCAAGCGATGTCGAAGAGATCAGGAAAAAGAGAGAGGTATCCTTTGATAGTGGGACACAACCTGGGGACAAAATTCTTGAGCACTTATTGGACTTAAATTATGAAGAAGCAAAGAAATGTTTTGAAAGACATTATTTTCTTAATCTCCTGAGGAAGAATAATGGCAATATTACCCATTCAGCCCGATTGGCGAAGATTCACCCGGCAACCTTTCATCGAAAAATTAACCAGCTTCAACTCAGACCAAAAATATATTGCAATAGTGCGAGAGTATAGCCTGTCTGATATATTATCTAACATCTTGATATTACAAGCTTTGCATTTAACTATCGCAATATTGCAATATATTTTTGAGATCATTTTCGCGAAATCCCCATTACCTATCCAATTAGTAAGCCTTCCTTAAAAAAATGCTTTTTTATCTTTAATCCAAACAATTCCATAAGTTATACCCCTTCCTTTGATCTGATTTCCGCATCTATTTTTACCCGGGCATGGTAATTGCAGAAATGTCCTAAATGATAACTGTTCCTGTGTAGGATAACGGGGCGAGCTGAGCTTCGCTTCAGCGACTGACAGTCGTCGCTCGCGCTCCGCCTATCAATCGCTGGAGCAGGAATCTGCATAACAGCCAGTGATGCCTTCGGCATCCTGGCGTTATACAGATTCTGCTCAGCTCGCCCCGTTGGGCCGAGCGGAGCGCGGGCCGGCCAGCGCTTGCGAAGCAGCTCGACCCGTTGAGTCGCACGGAGCGCGGCTCAACACCCGATTATTGAATTAACGAAAGGAGGAACAATGGGTTACACAATCGATATTGACACAGGAGGGACCTTTACCGATGGTTTTTTTACTCGAGATGATCGTTTCGAGACAGTAAAGGTGGATACCACGCCCCATGATCTAACGGTCTGTTTCATGGAATGTATCAAGGAAGGGGTCAAAAAATTTGGTCTAGAGGATGTAAGTGATCTCTTCAAAAATACGGATGTAGTTCGTTTTTCAACCACCATCGGCACCAATGCCCTCTTGCAGAAGACAGGCACAAAGGTGGGTTTAATCGTTACCAAAGGCTTTGAAGATAATCTTTATCAGGAGGATGGAGAAAACTCCTTATTCGATTTTGTCATTGCACGAGATATGGTGATAGGCATAAGCGAAAAGATCAGCCCTGAAGGTGAAGTGGTGACTGCACTTGATGAGAAAGAGGTACGGGAGGCGGTGAAGAAGCTCCTGGAGAAAGGAGCCAGAATGATCGTTGTCAGCCTGAGGAGCTCAGCGATTGATCCGGTCCATGAGCAAAAGGTTAGAGAATTGATTAACCGTGACTACCCTAAACACTATTTGGGTTCCGTGCCACTTCTTCTGGCCAGTCATATCAGTATTAGGCCAGATCCGAGTTTAAGGACCAATACGGCATCGGTGAACGCCTATTTACACCATAGTCTGGCAAGATCCCTTTACAAGGCGGACGAAGATCTCAGGTTAGCAATGTACACCAAACCTTTATTAACCGTACATTCCACCGGTGGTGCGGCACGGGTAGCCAAGACCACAGCAGTTCACACTTACAGTTCAGGGCCGATGGCCGGTCTTTACGGCAGTCTGGAGATGGCCAGGCTATATGACCAGACAAACGTGATTACCCTTGACGTAGGTGGGACGAGTGCCGATTTGGGGCTGATTCATCAGGGCAATTTTGAGAGTGAATATCCATCAAAGGTGGCAGGTATCCCTGTTGATTTTCCCATGGTCAAAATAAGCTCCCTGGCGGCCGGCGGGGGTTCTATTGCACGGATTGACCCATCCAACAAGAGGCTTGTTGTTGGTCCTGATAGCGCAGGGGCCATGCCCGGTCCGGTGTGTTACGGACTGGGAGGAAGTGAGCCGACCCTTACCGACAGCTATCTTGCCCTTGGTTATCTTGACCCTGACTTTTTTATGGGCGGCCAGAAGAGTCTGGATAAGGAGTCGGCCTTAGATTCAATTGAAACGAAGATAGCTTCTCCGTTAGGGATGACAACAGAAAAGGCGGCTTTTGAGATAAAGGAGTTTATAAAGAGAAAGATCGGCGATCAGATCGGCCGGATGATAAAAGAGAAGGGCTTTGGTCCACAGGATTTTGCCTTTTTTGCATTTGGCGGCGGCGGGGGGTGTATATGCTGCGATATAGCTGACCATGTGGGTAATTCCCGGATCTATCTCTTTTCCCAGAGCCCTGTCTTTTCCGCCTTTGGTTCGTCAATGATGGATGTGCTTCATATTTATGAAGATTCGCATAAGATTAAACTCAGATCTGGTTCAGGTCAATACCTGGATAAGTACGACGAATATAACCGGATCATTGTTGATTTACAGGAAAAGGCATTTCGGGACATGAGGGGTGAAGGTTTCAGGCCTGAGGATATCAATTTTATTTTAGAGCTGGAAATAAAGGGGAAAACCAATGCTAAGCCGGTCACTGTAGAGCACTCTACTCTCTTTTTACAAGACAAGAAGGATGTTCAGGCTCTTTGTGACCGGTACGCTGACAGGGATTCTGGAAATGGGGAAATCAGAATTGATCTTTTTAGGCTAAAGGCTATGTGTACCACTCCTCATTATAAAGTAAGAACCTTTCCTGATACCGGTGAGGATTCCCAAAAGGCCTTGAAGGGCAAGAGAGAGGTGTATTGGGGGAAAAAGCCTGTTGAGACCAATGTTTATGATTTCAAGCTTCTGGAAAGTGGAAACATTGTTAGAGGTCCGGCTATAATCGAGGCTGAAGATACAACCTATGTCATTCCTGAAGGGAAGAAATATACG
>CAYRFN010000182.1:0-8133 GCA_964423495.1 uncultured Desulfobacteraceae bacterium | reverse complement strand
TTGGTTGCTGGTTATTTGAGTTAAGTTGCTTCTCAGGCGGGCGGCAACTTATGGAAGTTGATGCCATAGCCACCATAAAGGCAAGGTACTGACTTAACCCTCCGCCCGCCGTAGCGCAGTGATGTCCCTTCGGCCTTGCAGTTGACGTCTCGTTTTTGAAAAGAGAACTCCATGTTCTGCCAGGGCTAGACTGCGAATTTCTTAAAAGAGAACCCCATGACCCTGTAACCCTAATATATTACAGGTATTAGGGGCATTAAAATAATTGATGACGAATTCTGGATTGTGACTCTTAAGGAGACCCATATGTCGATGCCTGAGAATTTCAGAACCAAGCTGCCGATCCACAGAACTGTGGATAGCCTGCGACTTTCTTAAAAAAGAGATCCCGATACCCCTAAAATTCGCTAATGATTTTTCTAAGCGCTAAATTGTTACGTTGACAGCTCTATGTCCGCGGGTACTAACACTTCCAAATGTGAGCTATCAGCTATGAACTTCCTTCCATAACGGTTTAATATGCCTTCAGATGAGGAAACAATCGCCGCAATAGCCACCCCTATTGGCCAAGCAGGAATTGGTATCATACGTATAAGTGGCCCACTATCCATAGTGATAGCAGAAAAGATATTTCGACCAAAAAGACCCATCATCAAGTCCCTTGAGACCCATCGCCTTTACCTGGGGCACCTACATGACCCTTCTTCTGGTGCCTTAATTGATGAGGTTTTGCTTTCCTTTATGAAGGCCCCTTACTCCTACACCCGAGAAGACATCATCGAAATCAATTCCCACAGCGGATATCTCCTCCTCTCAAAGATACTACAGACCGTGCTGGACCAAGGAGCAAGATTGGCTAAGCCAGGAGAATTTACTTTAAGGGCCTTTCTGAACGGAAGAATTGACCTCACCCAGGCTGAAGCAGTAATTGATCTTATCAATTCAAAATCAGATAGAGGCTTAGTCCTGGCCTCACGACAGATCCAGGGCTCATTCAGAGAGGATATAGAGCTTCTACGGCAAAAGATGATGGATCTCCTTGCACATACTGAAGTGGCGATCGATTTTCCCGAAGAAGAAACCGGCATTCTGTCAAGGAAAGAGGCAGCAAATCAAATTGAAGATGAGATTATTAAATCAATTGAGACTTTAATACTTGCCCATGACAGCAAAAGGATCTGGGTGGATGGAATCAATACGGTAATTGTGGGACGTGTAAATGCCGGCAAATCAAGTCTTCTCAATCGCCTTTTGAACGAGCAGCGCGCGATTGTAACCCCAATGCCGGGAACAACGAGGGACATCGTCGAATCCGTTATCTCTATTAATGGCCTGCCAATTCGTCTTATGGATACCGCTGGGTTCAGAAAAGTTAAAGGTGAAGTTGAAAGGATCGGTATTCATTTGACCGAGAAAAAATTGAGTGAAGCCGATTTTCTGTTGGTCATCATTGATCAAAGTCGCCATCTTAATCAAGATGATATCAATATTATTGCCCAATCTCGGGAGAAAAAATCACTAATCGTGCTTAATAAAATTGATTTACCTTCTAAAATTAGCGAAGAGACTAAACACAAAATATTCTCCGAATTCCCTACAGTCAATATATCCGCCCTTACAGGGCAAGGAATTGAGAATCTTAGAACAGCAATTGTAGAATGTATTCTGGAAAGTGATGCTGACATGACCTCCTTTGATGTTTCCCCAAATCTGAGACACAAGGAGGCCTTAATAGAATCGGCTCAATTCTTAAAAAGTGCTTCTCTGAATTTAAAGGAGGAGGCACCTATGGAAATTATTGCCATGGAACTAAAATCCGCACTTGATGCCTTGGGTAAGATTATCGGAGAGACAACCAGCGAAGAGGTGTTACACAGCATATTCAGCCAGTTTTGTTTAGGAAAATGAATCAGAATTCTCAAAATACTCTTGAATCTGTTTTATAGCACAATACCTACCGCACATTGTACAGACGTCTTTCTCGGCAGGGGGGTTCTGTTCCCTATATCTTCTCGCTTTTTCAGGATCAATTGCCAGTTTCATCTGGGCCTCCCAGTCCAAATTTTTTCTTGCTAACGCCATTTTCCTGTCTTTCTCAATGGCCATTTTATGTCCCCTGGCTATATCGGCGGCATGGGCTGCAATCTTTGTGACAACAACACCTTCTCTCACATCCTCAACGCTGGGCAGGCAAAGATGTTCTGCTGGTGTCACATAACATAAAAAATCAGCACCGGCTGCCCCTGCCAATGCTCCTCCAATGGCGCAGACCACATGGTCATAACCGGCGCCAATATCGGTGACCAAGGGACCCAAGACATAAAATGGAGCATTGTGGCACAGCTTTTTCTGAAGCAAAACGTTTGCTTCAATTTGATCCAAAGGGACATGCCCCGGACCTTCTATCATCACCTGAACATCTTGCTCCCAAGCCAGTTGGGTCAGATGCCCCAATGTCATCAATTCATGTATCTGAGCCCTGTCAGTTGCATCGGCCAGGCACCCCGGTCTTAATCCGTCCCCCAGACTTAGGGTTACATCATATTGTTTGGCTATGGATAGAAGCCTATCATAATTCTCATAAAGTGGATTTTCCCGATCATTATGCAACATCCAGGTTGTTAAAAATGCTCCACCCCGGCTTACAATATCAGTACATCTTCCCTGCTTTCTCAACACCTCTAAAGCCGATCTCGTGAGACCACAATGAACCGTTATGAAATCAACACCATCTTCTACCTGTCTTTCTATTACCTCAAATATTTTATCAACAGTCAGGAAGATCAACCCTCCCTTTTCTTCAATTGTCTCTACAACAGCCTGATAAATAGGAACAGTGCCAACGGGCACGGTTGATTCTCTTATAATTGCTCCCCTACAGGCATCTATATCGCCACCAGTGGAAAGATCCATCACCGTGTCAGCCCCTGCCTTAATAGAAACCTTCAGCTTTTCTAATTCCTCTTCAAGGATGGCCCGGTCAGGTGAAGTGCCAATGTTGGCATTCACCTTTATAGTAAGTCCCTCTCCGATCCCACAGGGTATAAGTCGATCATGCCTTTCATTAGACGGAATAACAACCTTCCCCGTTGCTACCTGATCCCTGAGCCAGACCACATCAACCTGTTCTTTCTCAGCCACTTTTCTCATTTCCGAAGTAATATCACCGGATCCTGCTTTTCCTAATTGAGTCATCTTTTCTCTTTCCTTTTGATGGAGACAATTACTCTAATAATGGTACCTGAACCGGTCCCGGACCCATCCCACACGGATATCCATTTATTATAGCATGCCTTGTAAAATCGTGGGCCAGCTTTGTTGCTTCGATAATATCTTTCTCCTTGGCCAAAAATGTGGCCAATGCCGTAGAAAAAACGCAGCCGCTTCCATGGGTATGTTTAGCAGATATTTTTGGGCCGCTAAATTGATAATTATCCTTCCCATAGTAAAGAAGATCCACACATTTTTCCTTTAAGTGCCCTCCAGTAACCACAACATCCGGACCAATATCCTTTATCATTCTTGCAGCCTCAGCCATTTCCTTCACTTCCGTAACCTTTTTTCCAGTAAGAATCTCTGCCTCATATAAATTAGGGGTGACGACACTGGCAAGCGGCATTAAAATTTCTTTTAGGAGAGACATCGCCTCTGATTTAAGCAATACCTTCCCTGTAGAAGCACTTAACACGGGATCAAGTACAACATGTGGCGGCCTGTACTTTTTCACAAATTTTACCACTTCCTTAACCGCAGCCCCAGAATATAACATTCCAATCTTCACCGCATGAGGGAAAATGTCATCAATAACAGTTTCAAGCTGTTTTTTGATAAAATGAGCCGGAACCTCATGAATAGCAGTGACACCAAGAGAATTTTGGGCAGTAACGGCAGTGAGGGCAGTCAGGGCATGAGCCCCAAGGCCGGTAACAGTCTTTATGTCTGCCTGAATTCCTGCTCCTCCAAATGAATCAGAACCAGCAATGACGAGTATGTACTTCATTTAAGAGTCATCATAACGGCTTCGCAGAGTCCTATTTGGTGGTTTGATAGCATCTCAAGTTTAAAAAGCTAACAACGAGCCCCATGGCTGTCAATCAAAATATCCAATAACAAGATAATTCTTATCTTATCATGAATCAACGAAAAATAGGGGTAAATATCCTTATTTTGCTATTATACAGATTTTATTAAGCCTTGACCTGCTAATGCTTTGTTTCCTATAAGTACATTAAGCTAACATTGAATGAATTGATATCGTTTAAAAGTTTTGGCACTTATAAGGTCATGGACCTCTCTTTCAAGAAACTGACTAAACAGGCAAGCTGGCCTCAGCGGTCTGAGAAACTAAGGCGGCGGGGGGCTTTTAAGACAATTTCCCCTTAACTCCCAGAAAAATCAATTAATTCCAGACATGCACAATTCTAACTGTGCAGGAAGGATGGTGAATGATGAAGGTATTGGTATATGGTTCTGGCGGCAGAGATCATTGTCTTGCCGACAAATATGGTGACAGCCAGCACGTTGATAAGGTCTATTTTGCCCCTGGTAATCCGGGAGTACTACATACTCCCAAAGGCCAAAGGGGACTTATTGAGCGTATCTCCATAAATGATTTCAGAAAGATTGCCAGCTTTTGCCAAGAGAAAGGAGTAGATCTTGTTGACGTGGGCTCTGAAAACCCCCTGGAGGAGGGTTTAATCGAAATCTTGAATGAACAAGGTATTCGAACAATTGGCCCAAGGAGTGAATACGTAAAACTTGAAAGTGACCGCGCCTTTACCGATGATCTGTTGAGAAAGATAGGCGTCCCTAAGCCGGAATATCACGTTTTCGATGACCCAAATAATGCTAAGCAATATGTTCGTAACATAGGATACCAGGTTGTAGTAAAGGCCAATGGCCTGGCTTCGGGCAAAGGGGCAATCGTATGCGACGATGTTTCCGATGCCGAGGCAGCTATTGAAACAATAATGATAAAAAAGGTGTTTGGTGAATCGGGAAATCGGGTTGTCATTGAAGAAAGAAAGTATGGTACGGAAATCTCATTTTTTGCTTACCTTGACGGCTCACATGTCATGCCATTGAGAATGTTCGCTCAGGATTATAAGCCTGCTTTTGATCCGGATGATACAAAATCGATCGAGCAATTTGGAGGAAACCTGAACACCGGAGGAACGGGCTGTTATTGTCCGCACAAGCAAGTCAGCCCTTGGTTGGTTAATCGAATCATTAAAGAAATTGTGAATCCAACCGTAAACGCGATTTACAATGATTTGGGCTGGGCCTACAAAGGGGTTATTTACTTTGGACTAAACTTAGATCCCTATGACCAGCTTGATGTATTTGAAATCAACGTAAGACACGGCGATCCTGAATGGCCGGTAATCGCGCGCAAACTGAGCACAGACCTTTTCGAGATTGGTATGTCTGTTTGGGACGGCTCATTGGATAGGATCAAACAGGTGTGGAATAAGCAATACTACGTTGATGTCATCGCTATGGAGGGTCGTTCAAAGGCCTCCAAAGGTTGGAACAAGGGATATCCCGGACGTTACGGAAAAGGGCATAAGATCATTGGTCTTGATAAAATAGAAAAAGGTATTGCAATCTATTTTGCTGGAGTCGACGAAGACCCTGGGAAAGGCCTTGTTACCTATGGCGGGAGAGTCCTTCATGTCATAGGAGGAGATTCTACGCTGGATAGTGCAAAGGATAAAGCCTACAGGAATATTGAACTGATCTCCTTTGAAGACCACAACGACAATGGCACAAATTGCCTACGTTATAGAAAGACAATAGGACTTTAGCGCACCGGCCGGTTGAAAAAGCCCAACTCAAGACCTGGAAATTCTTCATCAAGAATGGCCACCATCTCTTTCATCCCCATAGCCGATGAACTGGATATAGGCATTTTTCCCATGTAAAAATAGGGATCAATATCCAGGTTTTTTAGATGAATAAAATTCACCCCTGTTTCTTTAATCAAATATATTAACGCCTCAATTTCATCCTCCTGGTCGGTGATTCCCGGGAAAACCAGATAGTTAATCATTGTGTATAACCCCATTTCCCTTGAAAGGGAAATAGAGGCCGCAACATCAGCAAAATCGTAGTTTTTTGGACGGTAATACGCCTTGTAAAACTCTGCTCTTACGCTGTTAAGGCTTATCCGGATCGAATCAAGGCCGCTCCTTGCAAGGCCCCGAATTCTATCAGGCCAACTCCCGTTGGTATTAAGGTTGATTGTGCCCTTCCCTGTCTGCCTCCTAATCTCCCTTATACTATCGGCTATAAGTTCGTGCTCTGTAAGAGGTTCTCCTTCACATCCCTGTCCAAAGCTTACAATAGGCTCAGGCGCAGTTTCCAAATGATCAACAGCCAATGCAACAATTTCTTCCTTTGAAGGCCTGAAAGATATTCTTTGATGTGAGGCCTCACATGAATGATCCGGTTGAAGAGAAAGACATCCAAGACAGGCGGCATTGCATGTCTGACTGACAGGTAGTGGGATCTCCCATCTTTTTAAGAAAAGATTTTTGGCCGCAAAACAATGGTTCATGGTGGCGCAATTGATAAGGTGCTCCACAAGGGGCCCGGATATATGTTCCTTTTTATACTTCGGAATGGCGGGAACCAGTTCCCTGTCATCATAATTCCTTGGGTTCCACTTACGATTGTATTCAATCCTGAAGGCGCTAACCCAGTATCTTTCATCCTTGAATCCCACCGCCGTGTAGGCCCACATGGGCAGGATATAGGATTTCTGGCCATAGTCTACGGCCGGGAGATGGCTCCTAACCAATCCTGGTTCAAGGAAAGCGGCTACTGCATAGCAGTCAGTCACACCACCATCGAACTCTATTTCTGATACTGTTCTGTATTCCCCTGTAGAAGGGTCTATACCAATTGGGGGGCAATCGGGAATAAAGAAAAGCTTACTAAATTCCGGCATGGCAATTAGGTTTTCCTCTTTTAGTAAAGAGGGTGTAGACCCTGAAAATGCCGCCATCCGGAAATATGGATGGTCATATATTTGACCATCTTTATCAGCATAAAGCATGTATGGGAGATTTTTAAAATCAGAATTCATCATTGATGGTTAAAAATAACATAAAATTGGTATCGTATCTTAAAAATCCATAGTATTTTCCAGTCAAACGAATTTGTTTGACTTGTGGAGACAAGAATATGATTTTTATATAAAAAATCCAAGCATTTTAAAAAATTCTGAATTATGCTATTTATTAACGAAAATTTGTCGTCCCTGGCCCCAGAAAAAGAAATTGAAGCTTTCAATTAAAGATATGGCGCTTGCTTTATTAGAAAAGTATTGAGGCAAGAGACGATATTCAATCTTGTGCACGTTCTGCATGAACGTTGACGGTTGAGGAAGAAAAAGAGAAAAATCCGTATTTAATGATTGACAAATAGGTAACGATTTCTTATATAACTGTCTATATTATTAGCTACAATATAAGAAAGCCTTATTGTGGGAGGAGGTAATGGAATCCAAGAATAGCAGGGAAGAGGTTCTGGACAAGAGGATTGTAGCTGCAAGAGAGGCAGCAGGTTTTACCATTACTAAAGCAGCTCGAAAACTGGGATTTAAAAACTATCAGACACTTTCTGCCATTGAAAAAGGAGCAAGGAAGATAAATGCCCATGAATTAATTGTGATGGCTCGCTTATATGGCAGGAATCTGGACTATTTCTTGGAATCGGATATTGCCCCCGATCCTGTGCCCTTATGGAGAAAGATGGCAAAAACAGACGTAAATAAAGTACAGCGACAGTTTCTTTCTTTTCTCGAAAATTATAGTAATCTGGAACACTTGCTTGGTCTCAAACGACAATGGAAAGATATTCAGAAGAATTATGATCGGGATGATTTCTCTGACAATAGCTTTGAACGGGCCGATAAACTCGGCGCTGATATTCATAATTTTCTCGACCTGGGTTCTCGCCCTTCCTCGAACCTGCTTAATGTACTCGAAAATAAGCTCCGTTTCAAAATACTCCATTTACCTTTGGGGGATGGTGTATCCGGTGCCAGTGTTGTGGATAACATCTTGGGGGTTGGAATTCTCATCAACGCCAATGATGCGCCATGGAGAAGAAATTTTGATCTAGCAC
>CAYRFN010000181.1:0-8139 GCA_964423495.1 uncultured Desulfobacteraceae bacterium | reverse complement strand
CATGGCTAAACTGCGAATTTCTTAAAAGAGAGTCCCATGTCCTTCTAAATGCGAAGCCTTTTGAACGTTAACAATTTTTTATTTCCTAATAATTAGGCGTTTTGAAAATAATCATTATAGCAGTTCCGTAAAAGCCCCAGAAAGTTACCCAATATTTTCCAGATAGGCCTTGATCATCTCCTTTGCGATAGGAGCAGCGGCACTTCCCCCATGCCCACCATGGTCAATAACTATCGCCAAAGAAATCTTTGGCCTATTTGCAGGAGCAACAGCAACAAACCAGGCATGGTCCCTAAACTTCCAAGGGACTTTGTCTGTATCATCAAAATCCTTTTCTTTTTCAAGGGTCATAACCTGAGCAGTACCAGTCTTTCCAGCAACAACAATATTTCTCAACTTAGCCCTCCAACCGGTGCCCTTAGGTTCGTTGACCACACCAATAAGTGCCTTTTTAATTAGCTCCAGATTCTCCTGCCTTATCTCCACTCTACCATTCAATTTGGGCACAAACTCATAACCTCTTTCCCCTGTTACATTTTTTGCCCACTCGGTCAGCTGAGGTTGGTATAGAATACCTCCATTGAAAATGGCTGAGATTAAAGTCGCCATTTGGATCGGTGTTACGAGCACAAAGCTCTGCCCAATAGATATTGAGACTGTCTCTCCAGCCTGCCAAGGAACACCAAACTTTTTTAATTTCCATTCGCTGGTTGGGATTAAGCCCTCTTTTTCCTGTAATTCATCAAAGCCGGTTATTCTTCCAAGGCCCAATTTCCTTGCATATTGGGAAATTTTATCAACGCCTAACCTCTTACCCATCTTGTAAAAATATATATCACATGATTCTATTATTGCCCTGTTAAGACTGACTTTTCCATGTCCATATTTCTTCCAACAACGATATTCATTCTGTCCCAGGGTATAGACCCCATTGCAGATGACTTCTTCCTCTGGGTCAATAACTCCCTCTTCGAGTCCTGCCAAGGCAACAACAATTTTAAACAGAGATCCGGGCGGATATTGACCGGAGAGTGCCCTGTTCTGCAAAGGAAAATCCTTAGATGATACAATTTTGTCCCAAGTCGATTTATCAACTCCACCGATAAACAGATTAGGGTCAAAGGAGGGGCTGCTCGCCAAGGCCAGAATCTTCCCGTTATTCGGATTTATTGCCACAATTGCCCCTTTTTTGTCTGTTAGACATTTTTCTGCTAAGGATTGCAGATCCTTATCTATCGTGAGATAGATATTTGAGCCTGGGACAGGGGACTTCCGTGAAACCACCTTTATTTTACGTCCGGCGGCATCTACCTCCACCTGCTCACCGCCTCGAATCCCGTTTAACAATGATTGCCATTCCCGTTCTACCCCTGACTTTCCTATCAAATCTCCCGGTTTGTTATTCAGATATTGTATATTTTTTAACTGTCTCTCATTTATTTCTCCCAAATAACCCAAGAGATGACTTGCAAGATTTCCAAAAACATAATGTCGTTGTGGTTTCACTTTGATCAGAACTCCTGGAAGATTAAACCGATGAGTCTCAATTAGGGCCAGTTCATCACGCGATATACCCTTCTTTAGACAAATTGGTTTAAATGGGTATCTGCGAGATGCCTCATCCAGTTTTTTTTCTGCCAGTTCCACCTCGAAATCCAAAAATCGATTTAAATCCTCAAAGAGTTTTTTCCGATCTTGAACCTCTTCTGGAATTACATAAAGATCATAGTATGGACTATTGTCTACAAGCATATTACCCTTCCTATCA
Organism: uncultured Desulfobacteraceae bacterium; assembly: GCA_964423495.1. Taxonomy (GTDB): domain Bacteria; phylum Desulfobacterota; class DSM-4660; order Desulfatiglandales; family Desulfatiglandaceae; genus CAYRFN01. Next base: position 6,371 of record CAYRFN010000181.1, on the reverse strand, counting down.
AAAATCATACCTCGAAGAGGCGAAATGTCCTGGAGACGAATACGATTTTGCTCCGACATGGTCCGGTACATAGACCCTTTTACAATCTGGAGGAACCATAGCCTAAGAACCAAAACACCAAACATAAACAGAACAAACACGGTTATTTTTTTGAACTGTTTGCTAAAAGGACCTGTTGAAATAAGATCGAAATCTGATGTTCTCAACATACTATTTTCTTTTAAATTGAATGCCTATCCGAAGGCCAGCTTTTTTCAATTGAATAAATAGCCCGCAGGCGGTTAAATATGTAAAAGAAGATGGGTGTAATAAGGCCTGTCCCAATCGCTGATGCAACGAAATCCAACAAAAAAGATTTTGAAAAAACAACTTCAGTGGAAAAAATAGTAAGTACTAAGAAAAATATGCTCTTTTTTAGTAAAACCAGTAGAAGAATAAGGATCGTTTGTCCCTTCATATCCTGAAGATTAAAGATCCGAGCACCCAGACAAACCCCCAGAAAAACGACAAAATAAAGGAATGTGAACAGACCATGAAGACCGCCTGAAAAGATATCAATTAGGAGCCCTTGACCAAAAGCAAATGAACCCGAAACAGTTTTCCCATAGAACCAATAAAGATATGCGATTATAATGATTAAAAGATCAAACTCAAATAAATCCAGATCTATAAGGTTCATACAATCGCCTTTTACCAAAATAAAGGCTGATCCTAAGAACCATGCGAAAAGACGAAATATTAATTCTCTTCTTTCTGATGATTTGACGATTTGTTCTCCTCTAAAATCACTAAAACTTCTTCTAATTTGGAAAAATTAACAACAGGTCTGGCTTCAACCTTTTTAAAAAGTTCTCCAGAAATTTCTTTTACATTTATAACCTGACCCATTGGTAAACCTTTAGGAAAAACTCTATCAAGCCCAGAGGTAATGATAATATCTCCAATAACGACATCACCGGATTTTGAAACATAATCCAATCTACAAATTTCGGTCGATAATCCTTTTACTATACCCCTCTCTCGGGACCTTTGGATAAGACAGTCAACAGCACTGTTATGATCGATAATTAATAAAACCTTGGAATAGTTTGGTGATACAGAAACGATTCTGCCCACAACACCATAGGCGTTCACCACCGGCATATTTAAATACAATCCATCGTTTTTTCCTTTGTTGATAATAATTGATTTGAACCAACCTGTAGGATCAAGCCCAATAACCTGAGCCGCCAAAATGGGGCGATTGGTCGTCTGTTTGAATTGAAGAAGATCCTGAAGCCTTTTGTTAGATGCCACCAATTCTTGGTAAAGACTTTTTTCCATCCTTAAGGCATCAATTTCTTTCCTCAATTCCTTGTTCTCATGGCACACGTCTACTAAGTGAAAATAGCTTAACCAGAACTCTTCAGTTATATTAACAGTATTTTTGATAAGCTTTTGAAAAGGAGAGGTAATTTCGATGATCAATTGCTCAACAGGATTCCACGCTGTCCTTTGGCCAGAATTTGACGAAAGCAATAATAAGATAAAACCAATGAAAAGAATCCACAACCAGATTTTACGAAATCCTGATACACCTTTCAATATTTGAACTTAGCTCCACTTTCATCCGCGATTATTCCATATTACTATCACCAAACCCCTGTGTTTGATGGCTCAATTATTCAATCGCGACCTCTTTTAGAATTGATAGGTTGTCTAGAGTCTTCCCGGAACCGAGAACTACTGTGGAAAGGGGGTCTTCAGTGATAGTTATGGGAAGCTTTGTTTCTTCCCTTAGCAGGACATCTAGATTCTTAAGCAACGAACCACCTCCGGTCAATACTATCCCTCTATCCACAATATCAGCTGCCAATTCTGGGGGCGTTTGTTCTAAAGCAATACGCACCGTTTCCACAATCGTCTCCAATTGCTCTGACATAGATTTCCGTATTTCATCTGAGTCTATAACCAATATTTTAGGAATCCCAGTAACTAAATCCCTGCCTTTGACCTCAATTGTCTCAAGCTCCTCTCCTGGAAATGCATTGCCAATAGTTGTTTTGATAATCTCAGCAGTGCTAATCCCTATCAAAAGATTGTATTTCCTTTTTATGTGTTGTAGTATTGCTTCATCCATCTTGTCTCCAGCAACCCTAACAGACTTACTATAAACTATCCCCGCTAAGGAGATAACAGCTACTTCGGTAGTACCACCGCCAATATCAACAACCATATTACTTGCCGGTTCTGTAATGGGTAGTCCGGCACCAATAGCAGCCGCCATAGGCTCCTCGATAAGATATACTTCCCTAGCTCCTGCAGACTCTGCAGACTCACGAACGGCTCTCTTCTCGACCTGAGTAATGCCACTGGGAACGCAGATAATAATTCGAGGCCTTACAAGTGCTCTCCGATTATGGACCTTTCTAATGAAATGTCGAAGCATTGCTTCAGTAATTTCAAAATCCGCAATTACTCCGTCTTTCATGGGGCGGATTGCAACAATGTTTCCCGGAGTCCGACCCAACATCCTCTTGGCTTCTTTGCCCACTGCCAATACCTTACTGCCGCCTCTACCATCTTTTCTAACAGCAACAACAGACGGCTCACTTAAGACGATCCCTTTCCCTTTCATATAAACAAGTGTGTTGGCTGTTCCAAGATCAATAGCCAAATCGTTGGAGAATAGACCCAAAATTGGATCAAAAAGCATTGTCATCTCCTTTCTAGCTTAAAGGGTTTCTAATAACTCATTTGATTACATAAAGTTATAGTATTTTCAAAACTATATTAATATATTTTAGACAGATGCGACAAAATCTATTAAATCATCAAATATAAAATGAATTTCCCTTGACAATAATTCTCATGCATGTTCATATCAACGATTGCGCTATTTCAAGTTAAAGGATCTATTATACTATGAAAAGGACTTATCAGCCCAGCAATATCAAAAGGGCAAGAACTCATGGTTTCAGGACCAGAATGAGAACAAAAGGCGGCATAAGTATCTTAAAGCGAAGAAGGGCAAAAGGACGTAAACAATTATCTGTAATTCATTTCCGGTAAATTCGGCTAATCTACCTTTGTCTTATGCGGTCTTTTGCGTTTCCCAAAAATGAGAGACTATTGAATCGACTGGATTTTGTCAATCTAAATCGGTCTGGTAAACGATTTCATACAAAATATTTTATTGTCATTTTCAAGAAAAATAATTTAGGCATAACGAGATGGGGGATAACCGTTAGCAAAAAGACAGGAAATGCGGTTAAAAGAAATAGAATCAAGCGGCTACTAAGGGAATTCTTCAGGCTTAATAAGAAAAATTTGCCCCAAGGATACGATATGGTTATCGTTGCAAAAAATGATGCCAGCCCCTGTGACCTCCATAAACTCGAGGAGGAAATAGGAAAAATCGTCTTTGATAAAAAACTCTATGTATAAGATTAGATATATCTTTATCGGCCTTATAGCATTATATCAGCAATTCATTTCACCTTTTTGGCCTCCTTCTTGTCGATTTCACCCCACATGCTCGACATATGCCTGCCAAGCTATTGATAAATATGGAATCATAAAGGGGGGAGGGCTAGCCCTCATCCGGATCTTTAAATGTCACCCTTTTCATCCGGGTGGCTATGATTCCCTCATATAACGCACAATACAATAATGAATAAGTTATGTATTTTGTATCATGGATCTTGAAACTGGAAATATAAAGAACAAACCACAGCAGTACTACGCTGATCAAAGCGATTCTAAAGGTTAGGTATAATAAATGGAAAAAAGAACTATTATCGCCTTTGTTTTGTCTTTTTTGATACTTATTTTATGGGCCTACCTTTTCAACCCAAAAAAAGATCAAGTACCAAAGGAGAAAGAAATAGTCGAGAAAGAAACACCTCAAGAAATACACAGGCCTCCTCAAATACAGGGACCAGTACACCATGAACCTTCCCAAATGCCTGAGATATCGACTACAAAGATAGCACCAAAGGCCGATGAAAAAGAGATTGAGGTCGACACGCCTTTGTACAAAGCCATCTTTACCAACGTCGGGCCTACTATAAGAAGTTTCAAACTGAAAAAGTATTTTAAAACTACCGACCCTGACTCTCCATTGATAGAACTTATCAGTCTTGAAAAAAACATGGGCAATTATTTATTAATTAACTTTGAGGACCCATCCAAAAATCAAAATGAGAACATCACCTACCAAGTAGAACAGGAAGCCATTCGGCTCGGGCCAGAATCTTCTCCCAAGGATCTGGTTTTAAGCTCGAAGACATCAAACGGACTTTCAATTAAACAAAACTTCCGCTTTTTTCCAGATCAATACTGGATCGAACTGTGGATTGAGGTAGTCAACCAATCGGGAGACCCAGTAAAAGGGGCCTTCAGAGCAGATCTGAAGGCAATTCCACCCAAACACAAAGCGAGTTACTATTCTTATGTAGGCTTGGCCCTACTGCTCGATGATAAGCTAAAGCAAGTCAAAATAAAAAAGGCATCTGAAGAAAAAATTTTAAATGGCCAAATTAATTGGATCGCCTATGAAAATGATTTCTTTATATCAGCCGTAATTCCAGAAAAACAGTCAGAAGCTATTTTTAAGGGGCGTCTATTGGAATCTGGTCTACTTCATGGGACCTATCTACCACCATCCATTTCTCTGATGCCTTCTCAACAGGTGTCCTCTCAGTACACCCTATATTTTGGGCCCCGAGACCTGGGCATTCTTAAAGAGCATGGAAAAAATCTCGACCGAGCCGTTAACTTTGGATGGACGGACATTATTGCCAGACCCCTCCTATACGTCTTACGTTTTTTTTACAAATACATTCACAATTACGGGGTATCTATTATCCTTCTTACAATCCTGGTCAAGATTCTATTTTGGCCTCTCACCCACAAAAGCTATAAATCTATGAAGGAAATGCAAAAGCTTCAGCCAATAATGGCCAAGATGAGGGAGAAATATAAAAACGACAAACAGAAATTGAACAAGGAAATGATGGGCCTTTATAAGACCTATAAAGTGAATCCCATGGGCGGCTGTCTGCCCATGGTTATACAGATCCCGGTTTTCTTTGCACTTTTTAGAATTTTGGGATCTGCCATTGAACTAAGACAATCGCCTTTCGTACTCTGGATAAATGATCTTTCAGCCCCGGATCGCCTTTTCAGCCTCCCATTTAAAATCCCCTATATGTCTCCACCCTATGGAATACCCGTTCTCACTCTGTTGATGGGCGCTTCCATGTTTCTACAGCAAAAAATGACTCCAACACCAGGCGATCCCAGTCAAGCCAAAATCATGATGTTTCTACCTATAATATTTACTTTCATGTTTATCAATTTTCCCTCTGGCCTGGTTCTTTATTGGTTTGTAAATAACATCCTTTCAATAGGCCAACAGTACCGTATCTATACAAGATCGAAATGACATTTGGAGGACAACCATGGAAACTTTTGAATTTCAAGGAAAAACACCTGAGGAAGCCATTGAAACTGCCTGCCAACAACTCAACATAACCAAAGATGGAATGGACATTGAAGTCGTTGAACCCGGATCTGCTGGGATCTTCGGCTTAGTAGGAAGCACAAAGGCCAAAATCAAGGTCACGATTCCAACAGACGAGGCAGAAGAAGTTGAAGATAAAAATGTTTTGGCTATTGCAAAAAAGGCGTTGGAAGATATCTTGGCCTTGATCCCTATGGAAAATACCACGGTGAGAGCAGAATGGACGGATGATACAATAATATTAGATATTGAAGGAGACAAATCAGGGCTATTAATCGGACGGAACGGAAAAACGCTTGATTCCTTGCAGTATGTCGTGAATAAGATTGTAAATAAAATCTTAAAAAAGAGGACTAAAGTGGTTATCGACTTAGAGAATTATCGTCAGAGGAGACAAGACTTCTTAATTCAAATGGCCCTGAAATTGAGCGACAAAGCGAAAAAAATCAGGAAACCAGTCACCACTAACCTTCTGAATCCCCATGACAGAAGAATCATACATATAGCCCTCAGAGAGGATGAAGAGCTGGACACCAAGAGCCTGGGAGAGGGAATTTTTAAAAAAATCCTCATAATCCCAAAATATGTAACTGACAGGTAAATGTTTTGCGCTTTAATAATCAGGCAGTAAGGGATGTGGAGGTCTCTTTCAGAATACCGCAAAATATTGTATCATTCTATTGAACGGCAGAGTGGCTCCGAAATTTTTTACAGGCCAGCCTATACCGTAAGGATAACAGATAGGCAACGACAGATGGGTCTCCTTAAAAGCCACAATATTTATTCCATATTCCATAGATGAAACGGAGTCATGGGGTTCTCTTTTAAGAAATTCGTCCCTCCTATGACTGGATCAAAAACCCCT
>CAYRFN010000180.1:0-8155 GCA_964423495.1 uncultured Desulfobacteraceae bacterium | reverse complement strand
TTTAAATTTTTGCAGATTATGCAACGTAGTATCAAAAAAGTCAACTAAATAATTATCTAACTATCGTTGTAGTAGTAATAATTTTGGTAGTTACTTGGGAGCTGCTTGCTCAGCCTTTTTTAGGCCATCAATGAAATTTTTTATACCTTCATCGAAATCAGCCAGGGGATAGAGTTCGAAATCCATGAACCCAAACCCTGGCATTTGGGGAAGCATCTGGGTTATTTGCTCAGCAGTATCAAATTCGGAGATAACTACACCGCGCTTCCAGGCGGGTATCACGTAAGATTCTAATATATTGCCCGACTGTTTTTGCTGAGCCATCCAGGCACGCATCGCTTCAACGATTTGCCTGATGACAGCCGGTGGAAGCGCCGTCATTGAGTCTTTGAAAGTGCTTATGGTTAGGAATTTCATTTTTTCCTCCTTCATTCGGCTCTCAATGCAAGAGGCACCTATAATCAAAGGTATTTTGCTCCCAATTGTAGTAACTGTCAAGCCTAGTGTCGTGTCAATCAAGAAATGTCATTTCGACCGCAGGGAGAAATCTAAGATTTCTCAGTCGTGAAGACTCCCTCGAAATGACAGAGTATCGTTGACATGACACTAGTGGTTTTTGTAAAAGAAGTGATTAATAACCAACAACAACTTGACTTGATATGAAGGGATTTTATAATGGCAGATCCAAGGAGACAGAATTTAATAAGATTTAAACATCTAACCTAAAAAAGGAGGTGCCTTGTGAGTACTTTGATATTAAAATCAATAACTTGTAGGGAAACCAAGGAGGCGGTTGACGAACCATATCTGCTGGTTAATATCGATCAACATCATAGTAGGGTAGTTTGGGGCCCTGTCAGTATGGATGATGGAGAATCTGAAAATGTTGATGAAGAAATTGATTTTAACGAGTGGGTTCGAGTCGAACTATGGGAAAGCGATTCTCGTAGGCATCGCCGTTGGGATGATCGTATTGGTAGTTTCGTTGTTCTTGAGGGAGATCGTGGGGAAGCCGAAGTTTTTCTCCCTAATATTATAGCAGGTCATAGACATGTTTCTTATAGTCTGACCCACTCGTTTCTCCTTTCAAGCGACCTGGTCTATAGGCAGCCAGGATCATATTGCCGCTTTTCGTGATGATTCGGTTTGTGTAGGTTCGCCGGGGTGAAACCTTTCTTCCAAAGCGGCGAGTCGTTCCTTAATATCTTTATTTTCGTTTTCCAATATATCACATTTTTTCTTTAAACTAATAATTTCATTAGCTTGTTGCTGGATTTGGCGTTCGCGGCGAATACTCAACTGGAAGGCGCGTATATTAGCCTGGATTGCCGATATTAATATAATATCCTTAGAATTAAAAATCTCTCGCAGACCTGTGCTGGCCTGTCCAAAAGGGTCGAGGATATATTCTTCGCCCTCCGACACCGGAAGAGTTCCTTTTTCTCCAACATAACCGGCAGCCTTTTCAACATCATTATTAATCGGCGGGCCGCACACTTCTGGGTATTCCTCTCTAGCGCCGGCAAAAGGCTCACCATCACCCCACGCATACCATTCATGTGATATCTTATATTTATTACAAAATTTTCCTATAAAATCAGTTTTTGGATAAGCCCTTTTAGTCCTATAACTATTCACCCTACCCACATCTATATTTAGATCGTCGGCAATCTTCTGGTTAGATAGTTTATCTTTTTTAACGATAAAATCAATAATCCACCTTGATCGGTCCTTTAAATTCATACCAAATTTCAACCTTTTTATATTTCCCACTAAGTGGGAACTAAAATAAAAATAAATTTAAAATAATATCATAATGTTTTCAATATATTACACGATAACTATAAATTTTTTGTAAAAGTTATGTAAAAACCTCATTTTCTTCTTGACATAGATAAAAAACCCATTTATAACGGTGTCTAATAACAAAACCGCTATTCAAAGAATCACTCAAAACTAGAATAGCTTCTTTCGCTTCATTAGCCAACGAAGGATCAAAATAAACGGCCTTAAGATGCTTAACCTTATCCTTAAAACAATTTTTGCGCATAATTAATATATAAAACCTGGGCCTCTTCTGCTGTTATATGTCTCATAGGTTTACCTGCAACATTAACTTTTCAGGAGAATGCCCAATGCATCCGGCAGATATACAGGCCGAGCTAAAGAAACGGGGAATTAAACAGTATGAGATTGCCAAGGAACTTGGGGTATGCCCTTTTCATGTCTCAGCGGTAATCAACTTCCAGGAGAAGAGAGGTTCCGAGCGCGTGATGAAGGCGATCTCAAAAAAGATCGGCAGAGATCACCGAGAGGTATTCCCCACATATTTCTTTAGAAAGAACAGGCGCACCAAAAAGTCAAATTAACCCTTACGTTACAAATAACTTATTAGGACGAAGGGTAAAAGTCAATGTCTAAGTTGCGCAAAAAAATGACGACCAAATTACTATTTTCGAGTTTTTACAAGAGCTTTCCGATCTGCATTATGTAAGTGCTGGCTAAAAAACCTTTAACTTTAAGAAGCCAAAAAAGGAGGAAAGATCATGATGAAACGGATATTTATCCCTGGATTATTCTTATGCGTATTAAGCTTTCCATCTATCAGTTTGGGAGCCACAGTTGGCAACATTGCTAATACCCAAGGTGACTTAGGGAAATTTTCTCTGGGGCTGGAATACGATGGAGTCGTTAATAGAGATATGAAATGGAAAAACGGTTCCCAAATAATGGTTTACAATTCAATAGTTGTTGGAAGTGAACTTGTCCCTACCCCTGGGACGAGTATTGAAGATTTCAAGGTAGATTCAACCCGTACCTTTATAAAGGGTACCTTGGGGTTTAATCCGTATGTGGACATATTCGCCAAAGTCGGGGTTGCAGCTGCAAATTATGAAGGAATGGTAAAAGAGCCTGGAATACCTGATAAGTTATTAGAGTTCAAGGATGACTTGGCCTTTGCCTGGGGGATTGGAGCAAAGGTAAAGCTCTTTGAGACATCAGGAGGGCTAAGGTTTATGGCGGATGCCCAGTATCTGAGTTACAAGGTGAATGGAGATTCCATAATAGGTGGAAAAGACATTGATCAGGACTTTTTGGAAGGGATGATGTGGGATGACCCGAACGCAACTTTCTCTTCACAGTCAGAGATTGAAATTAAGGAGTGGCAAGTCGCTATGTATGTGAGTCAGACCTTTGGCAACTTCGCCCCTTATGCAGGCGTCAAATATTCCGATTTCAAGATGGACTTTGAATCCGTCGGAAGTGGTCAATATCGTGGATTACCAGTGTTCCGTACAATTGAAGGGGATTGCGAGGGGGATAATAACTTCGGCATTTTTGTGGGCACAGATATTTACATGATACACAACCGATTGTGCTTAAACATTGAAGGGAGGTTCATAGACGAGACCGCTTATACGATTGCGCTTAATTATAAATTCTTTTAAAAATAGCCCGAATTCCTCAGCAGCTGGTAGACAAATCCTGCTTAGAAAAATTTTAGCACCTTGGATAGCGCCCTGTGCAGACTCGCATGCGGAGTGGTGGGGGCTCTGTGGGAGAAACCCTCTGGCTAACGGATTTCATAGTATGTGAAATGTTGCAATGCAAGTCCTGACCACATTCACTTAGTGATGGGAGGTCTTATCCCAATATGTAGCCATTTTAAGATGCCCACTTTATGGAAATCTTACGATGTGACTGAACGCAATCCCTCAAGTACAAATTGATAAGATTCTGATACGGGATTCCTGTTTCCTCTGCCAGTTGCTTGAAGTAATCAATTATGTCGACTCCCATTCGAATGGTAACCTGCTTCTTCAATTTTTTGGCATAGGGGTTCTTATGTCCTTTCATTTTTGAAAAATCGTACTCTTTCCTCATTGTCTTCTCCCTGTATATACTTTTTGTTCCTTTTTCGTTGCTTTCCTCGCAGATATGATCCTGATCTCGGAATCGTTCTTAAGTAAACAGTAGGATACAACCAGGATGCGGATACGATAGCTGTGTCCCAACATCAGAAATCTTTCTTCATCTTCCGAGTGATCTAAATCCAAAAATTCTATTGCATTTTCGTCAAAAAATACGGTCTGTGCTTCTTCAAAAGAGACACCATGTTTTTTCTGGTTAGCTGTATTTTTCCGATTATCCCATGAAAAACTAAGATATCTCATACATACATTGTAAATATATTGTAGTTATTAGTCAAGAAGATTTATAGGAATTGCGGGGAAACGGAATCGTGAGAGACCGTATGAAGGCAGCCTGAGTGCAAAGCAAGGCCTGACCCCATTCACAGATCTCTATATTGCCTTGTTTTTAACGTTAGAGTTGAGGTGTGCGAGCAAACCCCGTTCCGGGCATTAGCCGGGAGACAGGAATCCATCTTTAAATGAGTCAAAAGCACTGACCCTTTCTCGGTGTTAATCTCGTGGTTACACTGCTTGTTTATGAGCCTGGGGCGCAGGTGCCCCTCTAAGAAAGTCTTCAGTGCTAAGGTCTTCATCAATATCAGGCCAGTGGATACCATAACCTCCGCCAGATATTTCCCAATTGGAAAGCTGCTTAAATGTGGCATTGAGGAGTCGAGGATACCAAACCAATGGAACAGTTATAGTACGGCCATCCATAAGATCAACACTTAATGTGTCTTCGGTGAATCTAACTTCCTGGACCCTCTCATCTGCTGTCAGTGCCAAAATACCCATTGTATTCCTCCAACAGTTGTTTGTGATGTTCTACAACAATATCTTCTATTCGTTTTAGATCCGGAGGGCGGAAGGATTCACCAGACGTTAAGGGTAACACCTGCAATGGAGGCCGGAATAGTAAACCATGTATGGCAGATGGAAGACATATTAACATGTGCCATTTAGGTGTGCTTTTTTTTAGCTGGGCAAATTTCATGCTGAGAGTCCCACCATAACACTTTGAATATATTTTGATCCCGTATTCCCCAAAGGATTTTTTTGCCATCTATATGGAAGGAGACCAACTGATCTGTATCATCTTGCTCAATCTCCTTTAATCTTTTTTGGGCTTCATTTATAATCTCATAAACAGGGATTTCATGATGAGTTTTCCCTAAAACCTCGTTATAAGTCATTGTTTCAAAGTGGCGAATCTTTGGAAATATTATATCCCAAAATGTTGATTGATTTATATCTTTCCAACCCCATCTGCCATTTTTGTCAACTATCCTAAGATGCCAAGCAATAGGTTGTAACTCCACCTGTTGTGCCTTATTGAGACCACGGGGACTTCTTCGGGTGGTAGGTTTAATATTTTGAGCAGGTTTTTTCTTTTTAGGCATTAAGGAGGAAGACTTTATTCATTATCAGGCTCAAGACTTCCATAATATTCTACTATGGATTCATAGGATATTTCTTTGTTGGATCTCCGATCATCTGGTATATCTTGTCTTGCTAATTTCCAAGGGTCTTCCATATGGGTAAGGTCGCTAAGATATTGAGATGATTTCCCGCCATAATAGTCTATGATAGCATCAATTGTTTCAGTTTCACCGGTTGTTAAATTGGCAGGGTTACCACCAGGAATATTTGAAATAGTGAATTGGCCTTTATGTATATCAAAAAGACGACGTACTACTGGTCCATTTGACCATGCTTCAATTTTTTCAGAGAAAAGGGATTTTTCATCCCACACAAGAGACCATGCTTGACAGTAATAAACAAGTTTTTGAAGTTTCCAAGTAGTCATTGAACCGTGCTTGCGCAGAATATATTCTGCAACATCAAGGACATTCGCCATAATCCTCATCCTCCTTTTGACCACAATGAAACTTTTTATAGAAATTATGAATCTAAATATCCAAAATGTCAAGGGGTTGGATCTATTTTTGTGTTGGATCTATTTTTTTCTATCATCACTATTTCTCATGCTTTTTATAGTTTTTCAAATTAGGACATTACCGTCCTGAGCCTGCCGTGGGGTCGAAGATCCCGAACTTGTCGCGGGAAGTAGAATTGTGAGAAACCGTCTGAAGCTTGCCTGCCTCAGGCAGGGAAGCCTAAGTACAAAGCAATGCCTGATTGGCTCATTGAAACGCCCCAGTGAACTTGTCCTGAGCTTGCCGAAGGAGACCTGCGTGCGGAGTAATGGGGGACTGTGGGAGAACCCCTCCGGCTAACCGATTTCATAGTGTGTAAAATGTTGCAATACAAGACCTAACCCCACTCAGACCCCACTCACTTGTGCATCAGTCACTAACTTTGTACAATTAGGAAGACCAAAAGATGTTATCTTTTCAGTTTTTATTTAATTCGTTTCCCCAGAGCATCAGTCAAACGCTGCAAGGCCAGTGAATTATCTCCTGGGTCTAGATGAACATCCAAGATACAAAAGCTTTCCGTGTATTTTTTAACTTCCTGCAATGCTTTCTCTAATTGATCTTCGGTCTTGACATTAAATCCTTTGCCTGCCTTGAGAACCTCTGGTATCCGACAGTACTCCCATAAGTGAATGTCGTTGAAACTACCGTCCATCATAGGGCGCTCTGTCCCATAGCCTCGATTATTTAGGACAACAATGATGGGATTAAGATGAAATCTTGCGATCGTAGCAAGTTCCATTCCTGACATTTGGAAAGCACCATCACCCACCAATACTAAAGAACGAAGTTCCGGTTTGACCAGTTGGACTCCAAGACTTGCCGGGACGGCAAAACCTAAGGAAGCATAATATGCCGGTGACAGAAATTCTGTTTTGCTATGAATTGTCATATCTATGGCGGCAAACATTGCATCTCCTGGATCTGCAATAACCACTGTATTATCATCTAAAAATGAGTTTAAGCGCTGAAATAGATATTTTACACTAATTTGTTTCTCGAAAACAGGATTGGGTTGTTGAGATGAAGGTGGGTGTGGAATGTCGATCCATTCTCGATGGTGAACATTTGCCTTCAAGAGGCCCCGAATAAAATCTTCCATGTTTACGCTTTCATATGTGTGGTAATGTATGGAAACCTTCTCACTTGTAACGTAAATAGACCGCCCCTGGTCGAGATGAGCGGTAAAAATCCCGAGATTAATGTCAGTCATGAAAGTGCCAAGAAGAATCAGGCAATCGCTCAACTCAACGTATTTTCTGACTTCTTCTCGGCCCATGGCTCCCTCGTATACTCCAAGATATTGAGGATGATTTTCCATGATTACCGATTTGCTAAGAAGCGTGGAAGCAACTGGAATCTTGGTATTTTGTAAGAGGCGGAGAAGTATGTCCTGCAGACCGAATCGGTGCAGTTCCACGCCTGCGATAATCACAGGCTTTTTTGCTGCATTGATGATATCAATTGCTTCATGCAGTGCTTCCTGCAGCGCATTGGCATCACTTGATTTCATTTCTTCCTGAGGCTGCTGGTACAGGGTCACAGGAACGGAAATCATATCACGCGGCAGCTCGATATACACTGGTCGTTTATATCGAAGTGCTGCACTAAATACACGATCGATTTCACGACAGGCAGTTTGAGGATCATTAATTACCGTTGAAGCCACTGTAAGCTGCTCGAAAACCTTCAGTTGCGTATCAAAATCACGAACTTTATGATGCAGGAGAGGCATCTTTATACGTTCATTTGTACCCGGTGCTCCACTGATCACGACAATAGGGGATTTCTCAGCAAACGCTTGCGCAGTTGTATTAGCTACCTTCAAGCCTCCAACACAATAAGTAACACAAACCGCTCCCAGACCATTGATTCTGGCGTATGCGTCGGCTGCGAAACCGGCTCCCTGTTCATCGCAAGTGTTAATCATTTGTAATTTACTACTTTCCAAATCATGAAAGAAACCAAGCACATAATCACCAGGCACACCAAAGATATGACGAATACCGTGTGCGTAAAGCTGGTGAATAAGATAACTACTTACTGTATGTACTGTGTTCATAGAACCTCCTCAGTAAAAAATTGAGTAATACTAATACTGAAAAAAAATATGTCCTCAATGCAAAAAACTGGTCTGGGCGGTCTGGGGTCAGGCCAAGTTATGTTATTGATGTTACTGTATTCTGATTCCTGACTCCTGATTTCTGAACAATTATAGTCATTTTAACACCAAAATTGCAATCACTTACCTTGGTCCGATAAAATGAGAAAGATGGTCTCCTTTGAGGGGAAACCTCAATTGTG
>CAYRFN010000179.1:0-8189 GCA_964423495.1 uncultured Desulfobacteraceae bacterium | reverse complement strand
ACGGCGGGCGGAGGGTTAAGTCAGTACTTTGCCTTTATGGTGGCTATGGCATCAAGTACCGTAAGTGGCCGCCCGCCTTATAAGCAACTTAACTCAAATAGCCAGCAACCAGTTTTTCGTTTTCTGAAAAGAGAGCCCCATGTCCTTCCAGGTGCAATACCTTTTAAACATTACCAAGTTGTCACAACAGTGCTGGCATGGTTTATCATCGCTTGGAATGACTAAATTAGGCCATACTATCTAAGCTCGGTGCCGGTATGGATATTATATGAGACCCAAATGAAATTTGCATCCAAAGAACTAAATAGATCTAGGGACAACCTTATCTTCCGGTTCTCCGCGGGAAAGGTCTCCAGCAACTTTCAAAATGATTATACAGAGATAATAGATCAATATTTCCGCAGAAGCATACAGGAAAGCAAAGTAGGACATAGATTATTTGAAAAGAAGGTGCAGTTCGCCTTAGTTGCCGTTGGCGGCTATGGACGTATGGAGCTCTGTCTTCATTCGGACATTGACATTTTGATCTTATTCGGGTCAAAGATACCTTCCCTGGCAAAAGATCTAACAGAAGAAATTTTTTACCCTTTGTGGGATCTTGGCTTTGATTTAGGCCATGGCACACGCACCATCAAAGACTGCTTGTCCCTCTGCAGGAACAATTTTGATGTCCTAACCTCCATGATGGATGCCCGTTTTATCTGTGGAGATTCACCCCTTTTTATATCTTTTATGGAGGACCTTGAGATAAAAGTTGTCTCAAAAAAGGCTTTTGCATTTGGCAAGTGGCTTGAAGAACGGCATGTAGTCAGAATTGAGACCTTCGGAGATGCCAGTTATCTCCTTGAACCCAATCTTAAAGAAGGTATTGGAGGTCTAAGGGACTACCACCACATCTTGTGGCTTGCCAGGGCATTTTTTAACTTAAGAACTCCAAGAGATCTTGAATACACGGGGAAAATATCTCACAGAGAATACATGGATCTTATAAATCACCTAAGATTCATATGTCTCGTTCGCAACCACCTCCATCTGCTGTCTGGAAGGAAAAATGATCGTTTGGGTTTTGAATTTCAGAAGAAAATTGCACGGAGGCTGAAATTCAAAGGACAAAAAGATTTCCTGGCTGTAGAGAAGTTCATGGGAAGGCTTCATGCCTCTATGGCCTCCATTAAGACCCTTCATAGGTCTTTCGTGCTCTCTCATATTCCTAAAGAAGAGGTCCGGAAAAAAAGTCTTCATTTTGAGAATGTTTCAGAAATAAATTTTGATTCTGCTAAAGGAGTTATTTCGGACCCTTTCTTGTTAATGGAGGTCTTTGAGAAAAGTTCCATGTCAGGGCGTCTCCTTTCCATGGAAGCGAGGAGATTAGTGCGGGAGTTTCTCTATTTAGTGGATGATACATTTCGAAAATCGCAGACGGCTGCTCAGGGTTTCCTCAACATTATGAATGGAGAAAACACATTTGAAACATTGGATCAGATGTTCGAAACAGGGTTTTTGGACGCCTTTATCCCGGAATTTGGGCAGATCAGGGACAGGGTGCAGTTTGACGCCTACCATATCTTTCCTGTTGATAGACATGCTTTAGAAACGGTCAAGCATATCAAGAGCCTTGTCAATCATAAGGAAGTATTACTACTTGATTTCTTTTCTGATCTATTAAACCCTGAGGTGCTTTTCCTTGCAGCACTATTTCACGATATTGGCAAAGTGGGCAAAGGCCATTCGCATAAGGGGATTGCCATTACACGCAATATTATGAGACGCTTCGGATATGATATGAAGGGAACCGAAGATATCCTGTTTCTTGTGGGCCATCATCTCCTTCTCGTGGAAACTGCAACACGCAGAGATCTGAATGAGGAAAAGACGGTTGTCCAATGTGCTCGTACCATAGGAGATGTTGAGCGTTTAAAGATGCTTTATCTGCTGACATGGGCTGATTCAAAGGCAACAGGACCCAAGGCATGGAACGAATGGATTGCCAATCTGGTTCAAGAACTATTTTTCAAAGTTCTCCATATACTTGAAAGGGGAGAACTGGCTACACCGGGTGCTGCACAAAAAGTGGAACAAACCAAGTCAAAGGTCCAATCTTTGATAGCAAGCCGAATGAATCGACATGATCTGAAGCATCTTTTCGAAGTGATGTCACCGCGATATCTCCTGAATACTCATCCGAAGTCTATTGTATGCCACCTTAAAATGTTACAACAAAAATTGTCCCCCTTTGTCCTTGAGGCCAAGGAAGACAAATCAGGTGGTTTCTGGGAGGTAGTCATTTTGGCTAAAGACAGGCCTAAGCTTTTTTCAGATATAGCAGGCGTAATGGCACTCCATAATATCAATATCCTTTCTTCGGAAATATACACCTGGAGGGATGGAACCGCAGTGGATATTTTCAGAGTAACAAACCCTCTTGATCTTATTCTTCCCGAAGAAATATGGGAAAAGGTAAGAATGGATCTAAAAAGCACCTCTACTGAGGGGGGATCTCTCTCCTATTACCTTGGGCAGAAAGCAAAGGCATCTATTCATTCAAATTTAAAAATACCTGCTCGTCCCCCCCAGGTGATAGTTGATAATACATCCTCTGATTTCTTTACCTTGATCGAGGTTTTTACTGATGATCGTGTAGGACTTCTCTATCTGATCACTCGTACCTTGTTTGACCTTGGGCTTGATATACGAATCGCCAAGGTCTCTACAAAGGGAGACCAAATAGCTGATGTGTTTTATGTACGTGATTTGGAAGGACAAAAAGTGGATGATAACAAGCAGATATTAGAGATTCAAAAGGCCCTGCTTAATAAACTACAAATGAAAAGCAATTAGTGCTCAACAATACCCTTACTCAACCCCCCAACGTTTATACCATGCCAATACCCCACAGATTTCTGCAGAGAGATTCAATTTGGGCTTGAGAAGTTGACATTAGGGTAGATCCGAAATGGTTCCGATGGACTTTCTATATTGTTTGGTTTTAATGCCAAATTTTTTTGCCTTATATCCAAAAACACGTTCGGTCATCTTAAGGTCCCTTGCTGCCCGCCTCATGTTCCCACGGCTGCTTTTCAATGCGTCAATGAGTAATTCTTTTTCCAACCTCTCTACTGCCTCCTCGAGAGATTGTGATTGCTGAGTCCCGGTATCCTCGGCCGTTTGCAATGTAGGCGGCAAATGGTAGCTATGAATAACCTGGTCGTCGCAAAGCAAAACAGCCCTTTCTATGCAGTTTTCCAGCTCTCTAACATTTCCTGGCCAGTGGTATTGCGTTAAGGCATCAATTGCAGGGGTAGAAATCCTCTTTATATCCTTGTTGTACTCCTGGGCATATTTTTCAAGGAAATAGTCGCTTAACAAAAGCAAATCTGCCTCCCGCTCCCTTAAAGGCGGCAAATAGATCGGATACACGTTCAGGCGATAAAACAAGTCTTGGCGGAACATCCCAGCTACAACTGCTTTGGCAAGATCTTGATTAGTAGCTGCAATGAGACGAATATTGACCTTAATAGTCTTTGTACCGCCTAATCTTTCAAGCTCCCTTTCCTGAAGAACCCGGAGCAGTTTTCCCTGACTTTCAAGAGTAAGAGACCCTATTTCATCCAAGAATATGGTGCCAGCATTTGCCAGCTCAAACTTACCCTCCTTTTGGTGGGTGGCGCCTGTAAAAGCCCCCTTTTCATAGCCGAAAAGCTCCGCTTCGACCAGGTTTGCCGGCAGTGCGGCACAGTTCACCTTAATCAACGGTTTGTCTGAGCGCAAACTGTTAAAATGGATAGCATTTGCCACAAGTTCTTTGCCGGTACCGCTTTCTCCAAGCAGAAGGACATTGGCATTGCTCTTGGCCACCTGCGTGATCAGATAAAACACTTCTTGGACCTTACGACTGTTGCCAATGATATTGGTAAAGCTGTATTTTTTGTCCAGTTCCTTTTTGAGTCTTATATTTTCCTCTTTGAGTTTTTCCTTCTCCCTCCTGATCTTTTCCAGTAAAGCTGTCTTTTGGGCGATTAAGCTGCTGATTATGGTCAATAGCCTCACATTTTCCTGCAGTGGAGATGGGCCTTCAAAGAAGCGATCCGCGCTCAGGGCACCAATGACCTGCTTGCCGTCTTTTATAGGTACACAGATAAATGAGATTTTCGACTTGTCGATTCGACTCCTGGCACCTGTTTTATCAAGAAAGAGTGGCTCTTCATTTATATGCGGAACTGCCATGGGTCGCCCGGATTCAATCACATGGCCTGTAATCCCTTCGCCTAATTTGTATCTACCTCTCGTTTTTTCCGTTGATGACATTCCATGGGCTACTTCAATATTAATTTCCGAGGTTTCTGGGTTTAGGAGGGTAATGGAGCCTCGGTTCATGCCAAGATGCTCTGATAACAGATCGAGGACCTTGTAAAGAATTTTTCTTAGGTCAAAATTGGCATGGATGGCCTTGGTTATTTCATAAAGGCACGTAATTCCATCCGAGCTGACTATGATAGGCTTGTTCGGCATAAGTAAAACCTTTTGGACGCTAAATGCCCCTACTTCAGTGGAATATTTATAAACAATATTATAAATATACAAAAACGTAGAAAAATACGCAAACAGTTTTCACAAGAGATAATAAAATTAAATAATATTCTTCCAATATATGGGGCATTTAGTATAGTATGTGGCTGCCAATGTCTATATCTCGGCAATTTGGTGGAAAACCGGAAGAGATAAGAAAACTCGGCAGAGAGGCTAAAATACAGCTTTTAATTTCAGAATTTATCATTGCAGAAATAGCAGGGATACAAAAGAGGAAATTTCGTTGGCCTGAATTGATAGTCGTCTTTATGAAAGGCATGATATAAGATGAATACTTTCTGGCTCTGTTTTGTTCCGTTGTTTGTGGCTGTGGACGCGGTGGGAGTTCTTCCTCTGTTTGTCTCCCTCACCGAGGGGCTGGACACTCGGCAGGTGAGGGTCGTAATCTTACAGTCGGTCATAACCGCATCGCTTGTGGCCCTCGCTTTTTTGGCCCTTGGTCCTCGGCTCCTCGAACTCCTTGGCATAACGGTTCCGGACTTCATGGTTGCTGGCGGCATCTTGCTGCTGGCCATCTCACTTAGTGACATGCTTACGGGAGAGAAGAAACAGCGCCAGACTGTGCCCGAGAGTCTCGGAGCTGTGCCTATCGGAGTTCCCTTGATCACCGGACCTGCTGTGCTTGCCACCTGCATCTTGCTTTCGAACCTCTATGGCAGCCTGATTACTGCTGTGGCGGTTGTCATCAACATAGCCCTTGCCGGTATCACCTTCTCCTTTTACCGACCCATCACGCGCGCGCTTGGTCGTACTGGCACCAAGACAATCTCTAAGGTTGCCAGTTTGCTGCTTGCCGCGATCGCAGTGATGTTGATCAGAAGGGGCATCACCGAAGTCTTGACTTCGGTAAGAGGATAGAATTGCCGTTCAACAGCATAGATATGAAAAGTTCCAACAACATCACAATTTATATTGAGATATTTGATTACAGTGACACGGAGACCATTAGAACTTTGGTGGGCGAATTTGTTTCTACTCACAATAACACGTCTTTTCGGCAAAACTACTGGACACCGTTCAAAAATCGGCTAAATAGTATAAAAGATGATCCTGAGTGTGTGACTTATGTTGCCAAAGCTGAAGATCAGAATGTAGCCTTTATCAATGGAAGGGTAGAATATAATGGGCAATTACATTGATCTGTCGAACCATACCATGAAGGCGGAAGGGCTACAAAACGATGTTATTATAAATTTGGATTGATTATTGCCTGATAAGGGATTTATAATGAATTGTTGATTTTTGATAAATCCCGGCTCGCTTTTAGTATCAATCGCTATAAATATATCTTTAAAATGTTAAATATTAACTGAGGGTGCAAAATGGATGTAGGAAAAAAGATCAGAATAAAAAGAATTATCAATAGGGAATCCGGAAAAACCGTAATTGTTCCGATGGATCACGGAGTTTCATTGGGGCCTATTCAAGGCCTGCAAGATGTTGATAAAACGGTAAATATGGTTATTAGAGGTGGTGCTAATGCCGCACTTGTTCATAAAGGCATTGTAACTTCAACGAACAGAAGCGAAGATACCGATATTGGTCTTATAATACACCTGTCTGCATCAACATCACTTAGCCCTGAGCCAAATAATAAAGTTACCGTATGTGATGTTGAAGAGGCATTGGCACTTGGTGCTGATGCTGTTTCCGTTCATGTAAATGTTGGTGCAGGAACAGAATCGTTTATGCTTGAATCACTCGGCAGAACCGCAAGGGAGTGTAATCGGTGGGGCCTGCCACTGCTTGCAATGATGTACCCGAGAGGGGAAAAAGTTGAGATAAATGTTGAATCCGTAAAACTTGCCGCGAGAGTAGGGGCTGAACTGGGCGCCGACATAGTAAAGTGTCCTTATACCGGAAGCGCGGAATCGTTTGAGGAAGTTGTAAAAGGATGTCCTGTACCGGTTGTTATTGCAGGAGGATCAAAGCTGAATGATGAAGAGACACTGAGCATGGTTGAAGGGGCGATGAAAGCCGGTGCGGGCGGTCTGTCAATAGGCAGAAATGTATTCCAGCATGAAAACCCTGAGCTTTTTGTAAGGGTTGTATGTGCAATGGTCCATAAGGGTATTTCTGCAAAAGAGGCACTTAAAATGCTGAAAAGATAGTATCAGTATATACTTAAGCAATTCGACTGTAAGTTTGGTGAAGGTATCCGTACAGATATGAGAGACATACCTTGAGCACAGTTTCATTGGTTCGCTGCGAAACATATGAATCTCAAGCGGTGGAAATTGCTGTCCGGCGTGCCGTGGAGCTGATTGGTGGGATCACTAAGTTTGTAAAAAGGGGCGATCGAGTTCTGCTCAAGCCCAATCTGCTTTCGGCAAATCCACCGAAACGGCGCATCACAACCGATCCAGAAGTAGTATGTGCAGTGGCTCGTCTGGTTCTGGAAGTAGGGGGTATACCAGTTATAGGAGACAGTCCTGGTTTGGATCCATTCAGGGGGGTTGCAACCAAGACTGGTATGGCAGATATTGCTCGCCAGTTGGAAATAGAACTTGAGGAGCTGACCCAGCCTATCCCCGTGACCACACCAAAAACTGCAGTATTCAGGAAATTGGAAATTGCCTCTCAGGCCTTAAACGCAGATGTGGTAATCAACCTGCCCAAGCTCAAGACCCACTCCCAGATGTTATTCACCCTAGGAGTGAAAAATTTGTTTGGCACTATCGTTGCCCAGCGCAAGGCCGAATGGCATTACATGGCTGGTGTGGACCGGGACACTTTCGCATCTCTGCACCTTGACATTTACCTCACCCTAGCACCGGCCCTCACTATCCTTGACGGAGTCTGGGGGATGGAAGGGCATGGTCCTTCCAATGGGAGACCGCGCCCGGTTAACCTCATCGCCGCTGCGGAGGACGCAGTGGCTTTGGATGTGAGCATTTGCCAAATGCTGGGGGTGCCGCTGCGTTCCTTTCCCCTCTACCGGGTAGCTCACAACAGAAGAGTCGGAGAGACAGATATCCGCCAAATCACTTATAGGGGAGAATTTCCACAAGCCTTTGCCATTCAAAATTTTCAGGTCCCATCACTGGATTCCCTGGGGCTTCTTCCTGACATGTTTGACTGGTTTACAAAACGTTTTCTTGTATCTAAGCCCATTCAAACCGGAAACTCATGCATTGGCTGCGGAAAGTGCCTTGAAATCTGTTCGGCAAAGGCGATCCAATTGGATACTAATAAGGTCACCTTTGATTATGATCGCTGTATTCGTTGCTACTGCTGCCAGGAAATCTGTCCACAAGACAGCATTCACTTCCATAAAGGACAACTGGTTCGATTGCTGAACCGATTCAATCGATAAAAGGATATCTAAAACATTGGTAACGTTCAAGAGTATTTACATTCAGTTTGTACTTAGACAGTTTATGTGCCTTTCGATTTCTTTAAGAAGGACATGGGACCTTCTTTTAAGAAATTCGTCCCTCCTATGACTGGATCAAAAACCCCTGGGTGTTAACCATGGATCAGGAACAGAAAGGCAGGACATGGGGCTCTCTTTTCAAAAACGAGACGTCAACTGCAAGGCCGAAGGGACATCACTGCGTTACGGCGGGCGGAGGGTTAAGTCAGTACTTTGCCTTTATGGT
>CAYRFN010000178.1:0-8193 GCA_964423495.1 uncultured Desulfobacteraceae bacterium | reverse complement strand
TGTAGCTCAGCTGGTAGAGCAGTTGACTCTTAATCAATTGGTCGGGGGTTCGATCCCTCCCAGGCCCACCAGGAAATGTTGAGCGAAAATTGAGGGGTTAGCTGTTTTGGCTGGCCTCTTTTTTTATGAAAAAATCGACAACTTTGACCTTTTGTGTTTTTAGATCCTCTTCCTGCTATTAGGCCACAAGCCTTAAATCTTTATCGCTTGACTTCCTACACTCGATACAATTAATTCATCGAATCATTGACAAGCCATATATATCGATATTGCAATATGGCTTTATTGTGAAAATCAGCGACCACGATCGTTTAGAAATGAATAACTCTACGGAACTTTCAAAAGTTAATATAAAAGTCATCTTTGCCTTGACTCTTGTACATTTTACCGGCGATTTTTACGCCTCTTTTGTCAATCCACTCCTGCCGGTCTTCGAAGAAAAATATTCTCTCACTTTGATGCAGATAGGATTTATCACGGGAATAAGCCGGCTCCTGGCATTCGTTGTCCAACCCTCGGTTGGATATATAGCAGATCATTACCGGACGCGCTTATTTGTCCTTGGCGGCGCTCTTCTGTCAATTGTCTTCATTCCCCTTGTGGGAATAGCCCCCTCTTTTTTGATATTGCTTATTTTTATATGTCTGGGGTCAATAGGTTCGTCCATGTTTCACCCGTCATGTGCTGGAATGGTCTCCATTTATTCAGGCCGTTATTTTGGCTTTTCTATGTCTGTTTTTATTTTAGGAGGGACAATGGCCTTTGGAACTGGGCCTATCTTTATCACCTCTTTTGTAAAAATGTTCGGTCTTGAGGCATCGCCATACACAATGATCATTGGTTTGATTGTGATGATTTTTCTTTTTAGAACAGTACCTGTACCCAGCGGTCAAGGTTTCGGTAATCTCGGGTTTATTTCTTCTATCAAAGAGGCCTTTGGATCGGTCTGGAAACTGATAGTGCTGATTTGGTTAGTAATGGTTTTGCGGGCGTTTGTCAGTCAGTCATTCATGACCTTTATCCCGATATTGTATGCTAAGGAAGGATATTCTTTGGTTTCTATCGGGGTGATTGTGTCCCTCTTTACAGTTGGTGGCGCAATCAGTGGGCTTTTTGCAGGATACTTGTCAGAAAAGATCGGATATAAGCCAATTTTTATCACTGCCCACAGTATGGCAACTGGAAGTATGTACTTGCTGCTCTTTCTTCCAGGCAACTGGGTCTATTTTTCCTCCTTTTTGACAGGATTTCTTATTTTAGCTACCCTTCCATTGGGAGTAGCAATTGCACAGGAATTGGCCCCACACGGCAGATCCATGGCCTCAAGTCTCATGATGGGTTTGGCATTTGGGACAGGGGGAATGATGACACCTCTAACAGGAAAGCTGGCGGATATGCTCTCAATTAGATCGACACTGGCCTTTTTGGCAATAATTCCATTATCGACAACCTTCCTCATCTCCTTATTTCCCGGAAAAACACCTACAGATTCTAAGTAGATCCCTGCTATTTTACCTTATTATCACCCTCAAGTTCCAGTAGCGTACAAAAATCATAGCCGCCTTATTACTTCCAATACCTGATCAGCAGTTTCCGTCGTCTTTTTTGATTGTTAAATTCTCGATTTTTTATCTATTTTATGATATATTGATTAAGATAAAATATTTCATTCATAATGGTCAATTTCATTGAATTGGCGATGCTAATAACATCGAGCAAAGGAGATGAGAAATGAATGATCTACCTAAAGACAAAGCGGCAATCTATGCGCAGGACTGCGAGTTCTATCGCCATCACGACAAGTTGAAATGGAGCCGCTTTCAGACGCTTGCCGTAGTCGAAGGTGCACTTCTTTTTGCTCTCCATCAGTGGTGTCTCGATACAGCAGCAAATAGAGTTCTCATGGTCTTCGGTTTTCTCATGGTCCTGATCATTTGCCTGTTGGCACTCAAAGATGAAAATGACGAGAATGGACACGAAAGACGCCTTATGAAATTCGAGAAAGATTGTGAAGTCCCTTTCAAAAGAGTATCTTTTCCACCCATCCCCAGCGGGACGGTGTTGATGTGGATAGGCATCGTCTTGATCAACGTTTTCAATATTTTGGTCGTAATCAAGAAATGGTAACTGATTAAAAAAAGCCGAACCTGACACTTCACCAGACGGCTGAAAACCACGCCTCTGGTGAGTTAATTCGACATAAATAAAATAGATAATCTTATTTACACCGTAAGCGTGATATTGTATATTTATAGGAATGAATTATGAAAAGGTGAATAAAAAGATGAAAACCATGGTCGTGCGAGAAGATAGTGCCCTCTATGGACATAAACTTCAAATCAATCATACAAGGACATGTAATTGCAAGCCTACACACATTAACTGTATGGCTGCTAAGGAGTGGTTAAAAAGCCAATTAGGGGTTTGGCAATTTACTTATGAGTCTCGAGATGTGCGTGATAAAAAAGTTCATCCCGCTATTTTCCCGATAGCTCTCGCAAAAAAAGTTATCGAGTTATTTACCCATCAAGGCGAATTGGTTTTGGACCCTTTCGTTGGAAGTGGAACAACCCTTGTTGCGGCAAACGATTTGAACAGGAACGCTATTGGTTTTGACCTGCAACGATCATACATTGACCTTTGTGAGAAAAGGTTGAATGGTCAGGCCAATCTTTTCAATAAAGCCCAACAAATTGCAATTCAGGATGATGGCTGTAATATCTATAAATACATAGAACCCGAGACCCTTAGCCTTATATGGACTTCCCCGCCTTACGCAAATCTTTTGAACAGAATGAGAAAAAACAAATCAAGACGTGATAGAAATAACGAACAACTTGGCAAAATTGAACAATATTCACAAGATCCTCGTGACCTTGGTACAATGACGCTTGAGAAATATACCATTGCAATGGGAGATATCTATGAATCATTGTTACAATTGCTCAAACCAAAAGCGCATTGTGTAATTAATGTGCCTGATATGTGGTGGGAAAATCAACGAATCACTATACACGTATCTCTTATAGAAGAGCTACGAAAACGAGGATATGAACTTAGAAATATAATTATTTGGGACAGAACCAACATAGTAAATAGAATCGGAATTTTTGGGTGGCCGAGTAATTATATTACAATGGGCGTCACTTTCGAGTATTTGTTAGATTTTTGGAAGCCACCTAAGAAATGAAGCTATATACAAAAGATCAACTTATACAAGCTATCGGTGATATATTTGAGCAAGGATGGCATAGAAGCTTAAAGAAATCTCGGGATACCCGGAACGATGGTGCTGTTGGTAATACACTGGAGACTCTCTTGGGTATCAAGGAAAATAATCTTCCGATACCAAATGCACGAGAATGGGAACTTAAAGGTCAAAGAGCACATACCAGCTCTCTTGTTACACTCAAGCATATTGAGCCATCTCCAACTGGTGCCAGAATTGTTTCAAATTTACTTCTTCCTTATTATGGCTGGAGGCATAAGAAAGCCGGAACACAATATCCCGATACTGAGATGAGCTTTAGGTCAACCACAAGTTCAACAGAATACACCAGTAGGGGATTTCGTATACTTGTTGATCGGAGCCAAAAGAAGTTGCGCTTTGTTTTTGATTCCTCGAAAGTTGTCACATCAGATGAAGAAGTATCAGCTTGGTTGAAATCTGTAAAAGAAAGA
This sequence comes from uncultured Desulfobacteraceae bacterium, assembly GCA_964423495.1. Lineage (GTDB taxonomy): Bacteria > Desulfobacterota > DSM-4660 > Desulfatiglandales > Desulfatiglandaceae > CAYRFN01. The sequence continues at coordinate 4,512 of CAYRFN010000178.1, read as the reverse complement.
ATTGGGATCGGTCCTTTGAATCCAGAACCTTATTGGGGATTCGATGATTTAAAATATAAAATTGGCTCAAAGATTATGAATTCTTTTTATGTAGTGGCTGATTCCAAAGTCGAAAACAAAAGAGAATTTTTCAAATACGAAAAACTTTTCATCTTGTCTGGTTTTTCTTTTGATAAGTTTCTGAATTGTCTGGAAGATGGTTCAATATTAGTCGATTTTGATGCCCGCACTGGACATAATCACGGAACAAAATTCCGTATCAGACAAGGTCACTGGTCTGATCTCTATTCATCAGTAAAACAAGTCATTTAAATTTCACTGAGAAAAAGGGTCACCCACCCATTAAAGGTCGAGTCAAGTGAAAAGACACCTCTCCCTGCAAAAAAATCTCTTTTTCGCTTGGCTCCAGCCTCCGCATCAGCATGGCCCCGTTTTTACCCTCTTTTGCATCCGTTACCATTGGTTCTCGGTCAGCTTATGCTGATCCGCACCAGTCACCCATCGGGCTCACAAGGCTATCATTGTGCTTTAAGAATTGCTTAAAGCATAGCCCCTGGTCCATCAGGACCCCAGAAAATCATCGGTTCTATACCGTGTCCAATTGGATGTATTACAAATCTTATGGTTATTAGCCAACCCCTTTTCAGCTCACGGCATAGGCAAATCAGGCCTTAAAAACAATGACCGTCTGATTATAATGTAAAGGGGGTAACGTCCTTAAATAATCAAATATCAACAGGCTGAAATAAAGTTATTTGATAATTTAAGGACGTCAAGATATAAGATTGATATACTTGCAAGCAATCTCGAGCGTACAAGAACAGTGCATATCCAACTCAAAACTCGTCTTGCCGGAACCTGGCAGACTTCGGTTGATGACTGAAAAAAGTGCAAACAACCTTCAAATGAAACAAATTTTTGGATATTTGTGGGTCTTCAGGATGAAGGTTCTCTGCCCGGATATTATATCGTGCCTGAATGGTGGATAAGAAATGACCTCCACGAAACAAATCAATTCAATCATATTTAGCCAAACACGGTGGTATGAGGAAAATCAATCCGAATTCTAAACATCATGGTATTCCTGTCAAGCGTATATCTCAATGGAAGGATCGCTGGGATCTTTTGAAATTATTTTAAAATGAATGGCGATGCCCAACATCAGCTTGGGCGATTAATAATAAATCATATAGAGGGATGTTATGAAAAAAAAGTTTACAGCAATTATCGAAAGGGAAGGCGATGGATTCGTTTCCTTGTGCCCTGAATTGGATGTTGCAAGTCAAGGAGATACAATCGACGAGGCTAAAAAGAACCTTCAGGAAGCCTTGGCGTTATTCTTTGAAACGGCTTCATCGGAGGAAATTAAGATCAGATTACACGAGGAGGTGTATGTGACTCAGGTGGAGGTTGCCGTTGGATAAGTTGCGCGTTCTCTCCGGAAAAGATGTCTGTAACATTCTGGAGAAGCATGGATTTGTCGAAGTCCGAAGGCGCGGAAGCCACATCGCAATGCAGTTGATGGCCATTATCCGGCAATCCGGATTATCTCGTTCTGAATTTGAATGAAGATTTATTGTCCAATCGGGTAAGGGGGAGATTTTAACTCCCCCAGCCCCCACAACACCCCCCGCGTGCGGGTCTCCTTCGGCAAGCTCAGGACAAGCTCACCGGGGCGGTCCACGAAGATAATCGAGCCATAGCCGGATAATGGATTCATCAAAAAGCCCTTGACTTTAACTCAAAATTACGCATAATGCGTTATGCGAGGTGCATAATATGATTAATCCCTTCCAATACGGCGGGGTTGTTGGTAAAGATGCCTTCTGTAATCGAAAGAAAGAGATGGCCGATCTTGTGAAAGCGATGGAAAACGGTGAGCGGCTTTTTGTCTATTCGGAACGCCGGATCGGCAAGACATCCCTAATCCGACAGGCCTTAAGCAAATTGTCCAAAAGCAAGTATCTCACCGCCTATGTTGATCTGTGGCCAACTGATGGAGAGGAATCATTCGCTACGGCAACCGCGAAGGCGATTACCGAGAGCATGTCCACCACTGCAGACAAGATGCTTCAGTCGGCCAAGAATTTTTTTTCAAGGATGACCCCATCGATTACTGTAGATTCTGCTGGAAATCCACAAATTAGTTTCGAATTCGGTAGGTCTGGTGCAGCCGGACCAGATCTCGACGAAGTTCTTTCCGCCCCTGTCAAAATCGCCGCCAAACGCAAGTTGAGAGTTGTTATAGTATTTGATAAATTTCAACGCATCTTGGAATATGGGAATGATCTTGTCGAGCGTACCTTACGAAGCGCCATTCAAGATCAAAAGGCAATATCCTATATCTTTCTTGGCAGTCGTAAGCATCTAATCCAGAAAATGTTTCTCGATCAATCTCGTCCTCTGTACCGTGCCGGTGGGCACTATCCCCTTGGAGCAATTGACATTAAGGACTGGCTGCCATTCATACGAGAACGCTTCAGAAAATCGGACAAGGGAATTGCTAATAGTGCGATACATTCAGTCTGTCAGATGACTGGCGGGCATCCTTTCTACACGCAACACATGTGTCACGCCATATGGGAACTGTGTGAAAAAGGGAACCAAGTGACTGAAGAATCTATCGATTCCGCTGTCCGTCTGCTTTTAGATAGGGAGAGTTATGCATATACTGCTCTATGGGAATCTTTAGCTCTCAATCAACGGCGGTTCCTTACAGGACTTGCCAGAGAATCCGAAGGCGTTAAGGTGTTTGCCTCTGACTTCATCCAGCGCTATAACCTTCGTTCGCCATCCAACGTGCAACGAGTTGTCGAAGCGCTTATGGAGAAAGACGTCATTGATCGCAACGATGGTTCGTTTTTGATCAGCGACCGTTTCTTCAAAGTTTGGATAAACCAATCGAGTTTTCGTTCGTGATTTTTGCACAAAATGCTAAGGCTGATAACCTTGCGTTTCAGCAGACGGTGCCTTCGGAACCGCGACTCAACTCCACATTCAGGGTAAAACATAAAATTAAGCTTGATTTGAGTCTCATTTGGATATATAATTGAGACTCATATGGAGGTATTATTATGAAATTTTTGAGCGTAAGAGATCTTAAAACAAAATCATCACAGGTTTGGAAAGAGCTTCCCAACCAAAAGGATATGGTCATTACCAGCAACGGCAGACCTATTGCTATTCTTTCCTCGATAACTGAAAACAACCTGGAACAAGTTTTATCAGCCTTTCGTCAAGCGCGCGCAAATGAAGCAGTGACCTCAATTCAATATGAATCAGTTCGCAAAGGGACAGATAAAATTACTCTGGAAGAAATTGATAATGAAATAAAATCAGTTCGGTCTATACGTAAGAGATGAAAATTGTTCTAGATACAAATGTACTCGTTTCCGGTCTTCTCACACCATTCGGGACAAGTGGGGAAATAGTCCGGATGGTTACAGCGGGCAAGCTGATTTTACAATATGATTCGCGAATATTATTGGAGTACAAAGATATCCTTTACCGCCCTAAGTTTCAATTCAATAAGGAGCATATTGACTTACTTCTTGACTATATAAAAAAGAACGGCCAATTAGCACCGACCTTACCATTGAAGCATAGCCTACCTGATCCGGATGATGAAGCTTTCCTTGAAATTGCTATTGGAGGAAAGGTCGTATGTTTAATTACCGGAAATAAAACCCATTACCCAAGACAATTTAGGGAAGGCATAAAAATATTAGCACCATCTGAATTCATTAATTTCTATCGAAAAAGAAAGGACAACACAGAATCGGGTAAGGGGGAGATTTTAGCTCCCTCTCCCCACACCACCTAACATGCGGGTCCCCGAGAGAGGCGGGCGAGGCACCCCATAAGCCCTTCGGCATTGACCTCTGAGTTGCGTTTATTGGGTGGCTGTGGTAGATTGAATTAAAATTAAAGAGATTAAGGAGATTCAAGCCGTGAATGTAGAAATTGAACGCGAAGATGACGACCGATGGATTGCCGAGGTGCCGGATTTGCCCGGGGTTATGACGTATGGTCAAAGCCGTGAGGAAGCCATTTCGAGGGTAAAAGCTTTGGCTCTCCGGGTGTTGGCCGACCGTTTGGAACATGGGGAAGAAATACCAGAGCTACGTCAGGTGTTCGCGGTGCAAGCATGACTTTGTGGCCATCAACCAAAGCGCGATTAGTGCTTGCCGCCTTGCTGCGAATAGGTTGGTCTATCAAACGTCAATCTGGGACTTCCCATCGAGTCTTGAAACGATCAGGCTGGCAAGACTTTGTGTTTGCATTTCACGATAGGGAGGAGATTGGTCCGCGTATGCTTGCTCGCATCGCTAAACGTACTGGCTTGGCCCCTGAAGACCTGTGAGTCCCCTGCCTATCGGGATAGAGACGTACATTGCTGAGCGCCCTTTCCACGCCACCCCTCATGCGGGTCTCCTTCGGCAGGCTCAGGACAAGCACACTAGGCCCTAATTAAGTGTAATTATTTTTCCAGTTCTAATAAAAGTACTCGAA
>CAYRFN010000177.1:0-8231 GCA_964423495.1 uncultured Desulfobacteraceae bacterium | reverse complement strand
GGTCAAGGACATCAAAGCCGTTCACATCCAGCATGAAAACCACGATGTCCTTGCCGATGTCATGTATATCTCCCTCTACGGTGGCGATAATGACCTTTCCCATCTTTTCATCTTCACCGCCGCCTTTAAGTTTGGGTTTTACAAGCTCGGATATCTCCTTCAGCATCTCTCCAGACATAATCAGCTCAGGGAGAAAGAATTCTCCTTTCTCAAAACGTTTTCCCACCGTTCCCATGGCTTCTTTGCAGGCGTCCATAATTTTTAATGGATTTTCACCTCCAGCAAGTAAATTTTTCGCAATCTCAACGGCCTCTTTATCCTTCATGCCTATCATGGCATCAATTAATTCTTGAGACATTGTTTCCTCCTTAAAATAAAAAACAGGTTTGTATCCGCCTTCACCAGAATACCCAGTCCCCTCACAAGTGCGGGGATTGCGGATGATCAGCCTCATTCAAATGCTTCGTAATAATATATTTAATTTGCAAAAAACGTCCCCCAATCACAAATCAAGACATGAATCATTCTTGCACAATTACCATCTCTGTACGACATGAACCGAGAAAGCAGACGGATAAACTAGTTGCTACCTGGGTAACTCCTCTGCCGTTTTGCCGTAGAACATGCCTTACATCTTACCGTTCATCCCTCCAGGAGCCTATTTATATGTGCCGTATTCCCTAGTGAAATCAACCATAGCCTTGACATTTTCAGGCCTTGCCCCGTCAGCTATCCCTATGCCGCCGTCCATGATAAAGCCTCCTCCTTTACCAACGACATCAATGAGCTTTTTGCAATAATCTTTTACTTTTTGAGGTGTGCCTATATTTAGCAATGAGGCTGGGACATTTCCTCTAATACATGCTTGGTTACCTAAGACCTCTTTTGCTTTGAACATATCAGTGTTTTCAAACCAATATATAGCCTTGCCCTTAGGAATGTCTCCAATAATCTCGAGACGCGATGTGTAATCTCCTTCGAAAAACGGACAAGGCGTGATGCCTGCGTCAATCAATGCCAGAATGAGTTTTCTAAGAGTTGGCCAATAGAAGGTCTTAAATTGCTCCAACGACATAAACGCATGAGTCCCTTTATGAAGAGGTATGAAAACTCTGGGAATCCCGGCTCTCTTTGCCATATTGATTCCCTGTTCAATCATTGTTGGCAATACCTTTTCTGTCGCTTCAAGGAGCTTATCAGGGTTTCTATACATGTCTAACATGATCCCGCGCGTTCCCCTGAGATAATCCCCAATGTAGTCAAACGGTGCATTCACGGTGCAGCCAAATTGACCTGGAAAGCCCAGGGATTCCATTTCCTCAATAAATGCATTTGCTTTGGTCATCACTCTCTGTGCCTCAGCGCCTGCCTTCAAAAGAGATTCAAAGGCGCCAGCAACTTCAGGCGTGCCAAGCACCGCAATGCTAGGCACTATTCTAAGATAATACGTCTCGGGTATGGGAGAAAGCATTTTAAGGGGCTCCAATACTCCACATATACGCGGGAAAAGGGTTCCTATCATAAAACCTGAGGGGTCAGAGAGAAATGCATCGTATTCCTCTGCTTTCATGTATTCGTCTTCAACGAACTGGTATGTAAGATTAGGTCCAACTCCGTGCCCGGGCCATTTAAGTTGCTTATAATCGAGGATTTCAAATGTAGGCCCTACAGCAATAATTCCATATGGGTTATTATACATATCTGGCTGGAAATCCAGAATCGTCTTTTTCGCTGCCATATCCAGTTTGTCATAGTCGTACATTGCTTCTTCAAAGCTTATTCCGGCATACTTTGCCGGGAAAAAAGTGAAGAATGGCAGTATTGGAACCCTGTCGGGCACATTCAACTGTATAGCGTCTTCAACCCTTTTAGTTCTTTCCAGAAGCAGTTCTTCAGGTGTTTTTTCCATTTTTGTTCATCTCCTATTCATAGGGCCCTGCCACATTATTTTATCAGGCCGGGCAGAAACAATGAGAGCTGGGGAAATGCGATTAAGAGAGCCACATGACATATATCGGCCACAAGGAAGGGGATAATGCCACGGAATATTATTTGCAAGGGAACGTCTTTCGCGACACCGGAGATGATATACACATTGAGACCAACCGGCGGGGTGATCAACCCTATCTCACTCACCCTGATGATGAGTATGCCGAACCATATGGGGTCAAAACCCAGAGACAGAATTACGGGAAAGAATATGGGGGTGATGAGCAGCATTAATGACAGGGATTCCATGATGCAACCGAGGCATACGTAGATTGCCAGGATAAGGACGAGGATAATATAGCGGTTTATAGGGAGTCCTGCGACAATGTCGGAGATCTCAAAGGGGATTCTGCTGACAGCAAGGAAATATCCGAAAATCATCGCCCCCATAACGATGATAAATATCATGGCTGTGGTTTTGCCAGTCTCAAAAAGGCTGTTCTTAAATGCCTGCAAATCAAGCCGCTTTCTGGCTATGGCGAAAACGAACGCGCCAAATGCACCGACCCCGGCCGCCTCTGTGGGGCTGAAAATCCCCAGATAAATACCGCCGATGATCAGCAGAAATAATAGCAGCACGATCCATGTGTTCTTGAGCAATGTGATCTTATGCAAAAGAGCTGTTTTTGGGGCCGCCGGACCCATCAGGGGATTCCTTCGACAAAGAATATAAATGGTAGCAATGTAAAACGCTGCCTCGAGTATGCCGGGGATAAAGCCAGCAAGAAAAAGCTTGCCTATTGATTGTTCGGTGATAATTGCATATAGAATAAGGGGTATGCTGGGGGGGATCAGAATGCCAATGGTCCCACCTGCGGCAATACAGCCTGTCGCCAGACGGTCATCGTATCGATACCTTTTCATCTCGGGCAGCGCTACCGTACCCATCGTCGCCGCGGTCGCCAAAGTGGAACCGCTTACAGCGGCAAAACCGGCACACGCGGCAACGGTCGCCATAGCCAGGCCTCCTCTCAATTGCCCTATCCAGCAATGGGCCGCGTCGTAGAGATCTTTACTTAAGCCAGCAAAGAAGCAGAATGAACCCATGAGTATGAAAAGGGGGATAACACTTAAGTCGTAATCCGCGAATGTTCCATAGAAGACGACCCTCAGTATACCGAGCCCGGCGTCAAGATTAGTCAGATAGGAAAAGCCGATAAAACCGACCAGAGCCATAACATAGCCGATAGGCATCCTGGCAAACAGAAGGATGACCAGGGCACCTATGCCGATAAGTCCAAGGGTAAAAGGCGTCATTTCCTCACCGCCCGCGACAGGGAATCAAGGAAATCAATCAGGAGCACTAAGGTGAGCATGGTGCTGCCTAAACCAACCATGGCAGCAAAAGGAAAGACCGGTATAAGCAGCACTGTGGATGTAAACCCGCTTGCAAACTGGAGCTTCACGTTAACAAAACATTGCCAGGTGATTAAGGTGAACATGCCCAGACTGAGCAGGCTGGTAATCATGTCAATAATTGCCTGGACCCGTTGGGGGAATCGGCTAACCACCAGGCCCACACTCACATGACCTTTCATCAAGGCACAGTATGCCAAGCCAAAAGAGACCATGATCGCCATCATGTATTCCGTAAGATCAAAGGCTCCCACAATCGGCCGGTTAAAGACATAGCGTAGGATCACGTCACCTGCCGTGAGCAACATCATCAAGGCAAGTACGCCTGATCCTACACTATGCAAGACTGTCCCTGCCGGCCGAATGATCCTGTTGAGCCAATCAACGGCTTTACTTAACCACATCCCCGGTCGATCCTAACGGTTGGTAGGTCTCGATGAGTTCCAAGGTTCTGTTCAGGATTTTTCGCGCATCAGTATGCCCCTCGGCCTCTCTGTCAGCCACCCATTTTTCCCATAAGGGTTTTCCGGCCACATCTATCCACCGTTTCAGTTCATCTGGAGGAATAGTATACTCATGCATTTCATATCCCTTCTTTTTGATCATCTTAACCATTCCTTCGTTTCTCATCGTAACCGGTTGATCATAGCCCTCAAAAAAGTTCATTCCATAAAATAGAGACCCCTTGAGACCACCGAGATCAGTAAAGACTTTCTGGATATCAGGGGGCAGGCTGTTCCAGCTATTCCAGTTCATTGCAAAGGAAAAATAGATGGTGTAAAGGGGGACATAAGTATAGTATTTTACCACCTCATACTGCTTGAAGCCACCTAGGATATCCCACGTCGCTGCCATGCCGTCCATCACCCCCTTCTGGATGGTAATATAGCTATCAGGCATACCCACCAGCATCGGCGAGATTCCAAGCGTCTTCGCCGCTTCCGTTGGAGGCCCGCCGGCTATTCTTAGCTTCAGGCCCTTTAAATCCTCGAGGGTTTTGATTTCCCTTTTGTTGTTGATGATGAAAAACGGCACGCTGGCCCACAAAAACAGGATCTTATTGTCCTTAAACTGGGCTGCAAGGCTCGGGAATTCTTCGTAGAGCTTCCACAATATCCCACTGGATTGCACCGGACCCTTGAACTTCATAAACGGCAGGGCGATGACATCCGCCAGAGTGGTCATGCCCGGGGTATAACCGTGGAACACCCAGGAAACATCCGCGATGCCGGCCCTTGTCGATTCCCAGGACTTCACCCCCTTGGATAAAGTCTGCCCATAATACTCCTCAAATTTCACCCTGCCACCGGTGGCCTCCTCCACCTTCCGCATCCAGGGTTTTGCCGCGTGTACCACATCATAGATCACCTCCGGTTGTTGGGTATTAAACCTCAGGGTGATCACTTTGGCTGATGCCGGACTGGCATGGCTGCCCAATATAAGGCCACACACCAAAACGGTCATTAAAGGGATAAATATTTTCTTCATTGCTGGTTCCTCCTTTCTTTGAGATGTTTACTTCATCTGGACTTTCATCAACTTCCCGTATCACCTCCCCTCGTGCGGTATTTTGAGATTGCAACTCCTGCTTTTCACAAGCAATACCCAATCCGGCGGCTTCATTTATGTCGACCCGGAATACCCAGAGTCCTATCCCGCCTGATTTTACAAATTGGGAGCCAAGTTCAGGGTAGATGTATAACCTTTTTCACCCAACTGTCTTCCCTTCCACAAATATATGGCCCCAGCACTACTACCTTCCCCAAATTTGAGTGCCTCACCCCCCTTGATCCAATTTCCGCCTAAAAGGGAGGACCACCATATAATGCGTCGACCTTGCCCTTGACGTACAAGGCGAAATCGCCTATTCTTCGGCTCCAAAAGGAGGACTTCTTATCCATTCCATTTATATCCAGTTATTTAATGCTCCTTATCAAAGGGTAGCAAACTAAACCATTGGTCTACATGTCAGGGAGCTTTATTTATAGACACCATATTCTTTGGTGAAGTCAATCAGGGCCTTCATGTTCTCAGGCTTTACCTGTTCGCTTGCCATAGTCGTATCCATCATATAGCCTCCCCCCTCCCCCAAAACGTCTATCTGCTCTTTTGCAGCTGCTCTGACTTCATCAGGGGTTCCCAATGTCATATGGTGAATCGGGATACAACCGCGGATACAAACACGATCTCCCAGTACTTTCTTGGCTTTATGTATATCAATATGCTCAAAATGGTAGATGCATGTTCCAGGTGGTACGTCTTTAATAATCTCTAAACGGGATGTATAATCCCCCTCGATGAGTAAGTTCGGCACAAACCCATTATCGATGAGGATCGACATGAGTTTTTTTAAGGTTGGCCAGTAAAACTCCTCGAATTGTTCCAGGGACATGAGTCCACCCTTACCATCCCTTGTGGCGGCAGTACCTTTATGTAAGGGAATGAATACTATAGGATGATTGCCTGCCGCCCGGGCACTGGTTATTGTATACTCTGCCATGATCCCGACTAATTTTTCACAGGCCTCTTTGAGCACATCCGGTTGCCTGTACATATCAAGCATAATTCCTTTGGTGCCCCTCAGGGTATCTCCCACGACATCAAATGGCGCCTCAGTAAGTGAACCGCACCAGGGGGGATATCCCATCATCATCACTTTTCCAATCACTGAGACAAGCCATGTGACATATTGAAAAGAAGCTTTGGAAAGATTCTGAAGAATGTCCAGCGCCTTGATACCATCCGGTGAGCCGAAAGGTGCCCAACCGCCAAAGTTCATGAAATAGGCAAAACAATTCCGTATGGGTGCGGTCATCGCTAACGCCTTTAAGTTTCCGGATACCCGCGGCAGGTAATATCTAAATATAAAGTCACTAGGATCATTGATAAATGCCTCATATTCGTCGGCCTTCATGTACTCTCCCTCAACGAACTGGTGGGCTTGATCCTTGGGAAGACCATGTCCAGGCCAAAGAACGTCTTTGCTAGCGTAAGCATCAAGTACCGGGCCGGTCATATAGAAAATAGGGGTTTCGAATCCATCCGGCTGGAGTTCGGTGACCGTCTTTACAACTGAATCTTCCGCCTTTTTTGGATCATACATTACCTCTTCACAGCTATATCCGGCATATTTAGCGTAAAAAAATTCCCACATGGGCACAACAGGTACTCTATCAGTTTTTTTGAGCAAAATGGCATCGGCAATACGCCTTGTCCTTTCTTTATATCCCTGTTCTGCTTCTTTATTAGGGAAATCAAGCGGCGGGGAACACCATGCCTCTAAATTCTCCTGCACTTTGTTTATCTTCTTTTCCATCTTTTCTCTCCTATATATAAAAGCCTTTTAGAGTTTGGATACCATTACCTTATTGGCGTAGGCAACAGCGGCCATTGCGTCGACTCCATAAGCATCAGCACCCGTATAGTTCTTAATATCCTCATTAATATTTCCACCACCGATGATGATCTTTACTTTATCTCTTAGACCGGCCTTATCTATGACATCGATTGTTTCCTTCATTGAATCAAAGGCTATAGTCAAAAAACCACTTAAGCCAACAACAGGGGCGTTTGTTTCTTTTATTTTTTTAATAAATTTTTCTACAGGGACATCAATTCCAAGATCATGTACTTCGAATCCATTTACATCCAGCATGAATGTGACGATATTTTTACCGATATCATGGATATCACCCTTTACGGTACCAATAATAACCTTCCCCAACCGTTTGCCTTCAGCCTCCTTTGTCATCTTTGGCGTAACCATTTCAGAGACCGCCTTTAAAATCTCTCCCGAATAGACAAGGTCCGGGATAAAATATGTGCCCTCCTCAAAACGCTTTCCGACGATTTCCATGGCCTGTTTTGTCTCATCCAGAATCCGAAGCGGGTCTTCTCCCGAATCCAATCGACTTTGGACAATCTCCAATGTCTCTTTTTCCTTTAATTCTGATAAAGCATTAACCAAATTCTCTGCCATCGTTAGCCCTCCCTTCTGAAGTTATATATAGGTTGTAGGTTTAGTTCAGACATAGAGACCTCGGTATTAGTCCCAGTATCTATATCTATCATCACTAATTGGTCTTTCTGTCTATAAACCTCTGTTGCAAGCAACATGACTACATGGTCGGTATCGGTAAAGATCAAGAGGTTATGCAGCAGGTGTCCAAAATAACCTGGAACAATGTAAAGCCAATTTAAGGGCTTTAATGTCTAGCCCTAAACTGATCTAAACAGGGACTGGTAAGCCCTATTTTGTCTAAAGGTGCCTATAATACCTTGGGGAGCCAATATCATTAAACACACCAAAATCGCTCCCTGGATAAACATGCTAATCCCAGGGTATTTGGCCAGAACAAAAAGCAGGAAGACAACAACAGCCGTCCCCACAACAGGTCCTTCTTCAGTGTTTATGCCGCCAATAACGGTCGCGAGTATGAGTGTCATTGTCCACCCTATGCTGAAAGAACTGGATGGTTCAATATACCCCTGGTAAGTATAAAAGATTGCCCCGGCGATTCCTGTCACAACCGCGCTAATGATGAAGGAATATAATTTCAGTTTGAAAACATTCATTCCGGAGCCTGCTGCCGTTCGTTCGTTATCGCGAATGGCTGCAAGAGCCAATCCCAGTTTTGAAGATAAAATAATCCGCATAAGGATGATCGATGCAACCCCCACGATGAGGGCGAACCAGTAATAATGAGTCATAGAAAGGCCCCTTAGCCCTTTCACCATATACCCTGCCCCGCCGCCGTGCAGCGCCCCTCCGACGGGTCTCCACAGCAAAAAGAAAATCCTTAAAGCCTCCGGTACAACCAGGGTACCTACTGCGAAATAGATACCGCTCAGCCTGAATACGGGGATAGATATCAAAACAGCAAAAG
>CAYRFN010000176.1:0-8327 GCA_964423495.1 uncultured Desulfobacteraceae bacterium | reverse complement strand
ACAATTAATAATGTGGAAGACTGATTCAGGAATTGATGAAAGTATAACCTATGAATAATAAAATACAAAAAGAAACAACTATCAGTCTGGCAGACAAAAACATATTTCAGACATATTCCCGTTTCCCCATCACATTGGTCCGCGGAGAAGGCTGTCGAGTCTGGGATGAGGAAGGCAAGGAATACATTGACTTTGTTGGAGGTATTGCAGTCTGTGTATTAGGGCACAGTTCGCCTATTGTAAGTCAGGTTCTCGAAGCACAGTCCAAAAAACTAGTTCATGTTTCAAATCTCTATTATACTAAACCTCAAACAGAACTGGCTCAGCTTTTGGTGAAACATTCCTTTGGGGACAAGGTCTTCTTCTGCAATAGCGGGGCTGAGGCAAACGAGGCTGCCATCAAGCTTGCACGCCGTTACTCTCATGAAATGTTTGGCCCCGGCAGACATTTGATCATCTCCATGCTTGAGTCATTCCATGGCAGAACCATGTCCACGCTTTCAGCAACGGGGCAGGAAAAGGTTAAGGTCGGGTATGATCCTTTATTGGATGGGTTTAAGTTTGTGCCTTTTAACGATATTGACAGTCTTGAAAATGCCTTGGATGAATCTGTCTGTGCTGTGATGCTTGAACCAATCCAAGGAGAGGGAGGCGTTGTCTGTCCTGATCCTGATTATTTGAAAAGGGTAAGAGAGATATGCCATGATCGGAATGTACTCTTGATTTTTGACGAGGTGCAGGTCGGGATTGGTAGGACTGGCAGCCTTTTTGCCTATGAGAATTATGGTATTGCGCCTGATATTATGACCCTGGCCAAAGCCCTTGGTAACGGTCTCCCTATTGGTGCAATGATTGCGACAGACGAATTGGGCCAAGTTTTTGGACCCGGAAGTCATGCGACTACATTTGGCGGAACCCCGTTGGTTACTGCTGTATCCAAGGCAGTGCTTCAGAGCCTCCTTGAGGATGGTTGGATTGAGAACTGCAGGAGCATGGGCGACTACTTTAAAGAAAAACTGGAGGTCCTCTCTCACAGATTCAGCTTTGTTAAGGAGGTTAGGGGCATGGGACTTATCCTTGGCATGGAATTGGGCGTCCCTGGTGACCCAATTGTTAATGCCTGTATGAAAGAGGGTTTCTTAATTAACTGTATCCAGGAAAAAGTGCTTCGTTTTTTGCCTCCCCTCATTGTTGTAAAGGAGGAGATAGATTTATTGATTGAGACTCTCGGCAGGATATTTGATGGAATAACAATTGACGGTTGAAGGTCACAACCTGAAACATGATAGAATAACACATGAAAAAAGACCTTTTGACAATAAGAGATCTTACAAGGGATGAGATCCTGGCCCTGATTGACAGGGGTCTTGAGATCAAAAATACTGGCAGGAATACCAAAAGGCCCCTTATTGGATATACCCTTGGCCTGTTGTTTGAAAAGACCTCCACAAGGACTCGCATCTCTTTTGAGGCCGCCATGTTCCGCCTTGGAGGAAATACCATCTTCATGAACAGAAAGGACACACAGTTATCAAGGAATGAATCTATAAAAGATACTGTCCGTGTTCTATCCGGCTATTTAGATGCCCTGGCTATAAGGACTTTTTCTCAGGAACTCGCCGAGGAAATGGCACGTTGGGCAGATATACCGGTTATTAACGCACTGACCGACCAGTATCATCCCTGCCAGATCTTGAGTGATCTTATGACCATAAAGGAAAAGAAAGGGACACTAAACGATCTTAAAGTGGCATGGATAGGTGATGGAAATAATGTTGCCAATTCATGGATAAATGCTGCTAGGATCTTGGGGTTCGAGTTGTTACTTGCATGTCCGCCTAACTATCAGCCTGACCCGCTGGTCCTGGAAGGCTCGGGCAAAAATATCAGCTTGGCTGAAACCCCGCGCAAGGCCGTAAATGGGGCTGACGTGATAAGTACAGACGTTTGGATCAGCATGGGCCAGGATGCTGAGAGGGACAAAAGGCTTCGGGATTTCCAAGGCTTTCAGGTGAATGAATCGTTGATGGAATTTTCTAAATCGGATGTCTTGATCATGCACTGTCTTCCGGCCCACCGCGGTGAAGAAATTTCAGCCGAAGTGCTGGAAGGAAGCAAATCTGTGGTCTTTGATCAGGCCGAAAACAAGATGCATCTCCATCAGGCACTGCTCGAAAAGTTGTTATTGGGGCGGTAAAAGACAAAAGTGATAGTCAAAAATGGTTAGTTGTCCGTTTACTGCTATCAATTGATTGAAGAAATTCCGAAACATAAATACAGGGGAGTTCTAAATTGAACGAAAAGATCAAGAAAATCGTTCTGGCTTATTCAGGAGGGCTTGATACCTCTGTTATTCTTCGATGGCTTAAAGAGACATATGAGTGCCCGGTGGTTGCCTATGCCGCTGATCTCGGACAAGGGGAGGAAATCGATGGGATAAGAGAGAAGGCCCTCACGACGGGGGCTGATGAAGTTATAGTCGAAGATTTGAGAGAAGAGTTTGTTCAAGACTTTGTCTGGGCAGCTCTTAGGGCTAATGCTATTTATGAATCAACCTATTTATTAGGGACCTCGCTAGCAAGGCCACTCATTGCCAAGGGCCAGGTTGAAACAGCCAAAAGGCTGGGCGCTGATACAGTCTGCCATGGTGCAACGGGAAAGGGCAATGATCAGGTGAGGTTTGAACTGGCTTACATGGCCTTAGATCCAACTCTTAATATCATTGCACCGTGGAGGATATGGGAATTTAAGGGCAGGGAAGATCTTATGAAATACGCACATTCCAGAAATATTCCAGTGCCTGTGACCAAGGAGAAGCCATATTCCAGTGATAAAAATCTTTTGCATATTAGCTTTGAGGGAGGAATTCTTGAAGATACATGGAATGAGCCTCCTGAAGAGATGTTTGTCCTGTCTGTTTCACCAGAAAATGCCCCGGATCAGGCCACTTATATGGAGATCGAGTTTAAAGAGGGTAATCCTATTGCTGTGGACGGAAAGGAAATGACCCCGGCCGAGGTTTTGGAGCATTTGAATGCATTAGGGGGCAGAAACGGAATTGGCAGAGTGGACATGGTAGAAAATCGATATGTGGGCATGAAGTCCAGAGGTGTTTATGAAACACCAGGCGGAACTATTCTCAGGGTTGCCCATATGGCAATGGAATCCATTACTATTGATAGGGAGGTAATGCATATTCGTGATGGACTGGTGCCGCGATATGCCGAGATGATCTATTACGGTTACTGGTTTTCCCCTGAACGGGAGATGCTTCAAGCGATGATAGATGAGACCCAGAAAAATGTCAATGGAGTGGTGAAGTTGAAGCTTTATAAGGGTAACTGTACGTCGGTCGGGAGAAGATCTGAATCGTCACTTTACCATCCGGATTTTGCCACATTCGAGGGGGATGAAGTATACAATCAAAAGCATGCAGAGGGCTTTATACGGCTTAATGGACTGCGCCTTAAGATAGCACGGTTGCTGGAACAGAGCCGTATGTCACAAGGATGAATTAATTATTGACGATTAACAATTACCAATTGGAAATCATCAATCGCAAACTAAAAACCATAAAATGGACTGAAATATGAATCAAAAGGTATGGGGTGGACGTTTCCGAGAGGAGACGAATGCACTTGTAAATAAGTTTAATGCCTCAATCGGCTTTGATTGCCGTCTTTATGCCTATGAAATAATGGGTAGCATGGCCCACTGCAGGATGCTGGCCAAACAGGGGATCATTTCCGATAAAGATGCCTCGAAGCTCCTTGAGGCACTCGGGGAAATAAAGAGAGAATTGGATCGGGACGAATTTTCTTTTGATGATGATTACGAGGATATTCATAGCCTTGTGGAAAAGGCGCTGGTTGAGAAGACAGGTGCGCTGGGTGAAAAACTCCACACAGGCAGGAGTCGAAACGATCAAGTGGCCTTGGATATTCGGCTTTATATTAGAGACACTATAGGTCGTATGCTGGAATTGATCAAGGAGATGCAACTTGCTCTGATAAACCTCGCGGAAAAGAATTTGGACCTTATGATGCCTGGGTATACCCATTTGCAGCGCGCCCAGCCGGTCTTATTAGCCCATCATTTGCTCGCTTATTATGAAATGTTAAAAAGAGACAAGGCCCGCTTCGAGGAGGGTCTCATACGGGTGAACGTGCTTCCATTAGGGAGCGCTGCCTTGGGAGGTTCCACATTTGATCTGGACCGGGAGATGATTGCTAAAGAACTAGGCTTTGACAGCCTAACTGAAAATAGCATGGATGCTGTGAGTGACCGGGATTTTGTTCTGGAGTTCCTCTTTAATGCCTCCTTGTTGATGATGCACCTTAGCAGGCTGAGTGAGGAGCTGGTGCTCTGGTCGAGCCAGGAGTTCGGCTTTGTAACCATCTCTGACGCATTTTGTACAGGCAGCAGTATCATGCCGCAAAAGAAAAACCCTGACATACCAGAATTGGTTAGGGGAAAAACAGGTCGTGTGTATGGCCACCTAATCTCTCTTTTGACTACCATGAAAGGACTGCCTCTTACTTACAATAAAGATATGCAAGAAGATAAAGAGGCGCTGTTTGATGCAGCCGACACTCTTGAAAGCTGTGTAGAGGTAATGAGTCGGCTTCTCGGAGAGATATCCTTTAATGGTGATAGATTAAAAGAGGCTGCTGAGAAAGGGTTTTTAGTCGCAACCGACCTGGCCGATTATCTTGTACAGAAAGGCATTACCTTTCGAGGTGCCCATGATATCGTCGGGAAAATGGTAATTTTTGCAATGGATCATAAAAAAGAACTTCATGACCTAACGGTCGCTGAGATGAAAAATTTTGCAAGGCAATTTGATAAAGATGTTTATGAATGGCTTGATCCAGTATCTTCTCTTAAAAAAAGAAATGTCTTTGGCGGAACAGGACCGGACATGGTGAAAAAAAGCCTAAAAAAGGCCAAACAAGAACTGAATATATAGTAAGAACATATGAATCATTTTCAATACATCGCTGATGAGCTTTACTGTGAAGAGGTTCCAGTATCAAAAGTGGTCAAGGAGATGGGAACCCCTCTTTACATTTATTCCCATGCTACGTTGAAACACCATTTCATGGTATTTGAAAATGCCTTTGAAGGCATAAAACACCTGACTTGTTTTTCTATTAAGGTCAATTCCAATCTGGCTGTCCTGAAGCTTTTTGCATTGGAAGGGAGTGGTATGGATATTGTCTCTGGTGGAGAGCTATATCGTGCATTAAAGGCTGGAGTGGAACCTAAAAAGATTGTCTACTCAGGTGTAGGTAAACAGATTGAAGATCTTGAGTATGCCCTGAGATCAGATATTTTAATGTTCAATGTTGAGTCAGCTCAGGAGATCTTAAAACTGAATGAAATTGCAGGAAGAATTGGAAAGAAGGCTAGAATGGCTATCCGGGTAAATCCCGATGTGGATCCAGAAACACACCCTTACATTTCTACCGGTCTTAAAAAGGATAAATTTGGGATTGATATTAATGATGCCTTTGAGCAATACACCACGGCAGCGGGAATGAATAATCTGAATGTTGTCGGTGTTTCCTGCCACATTGGATCGCAATTGACCCAGGTAAGCCCATTTGTGGATGCGCTTAGAAAATTGATGCAGATGATCAAGAGATTGGAAGAGAAAGGAATTCATATTGATTATCTGAATCTGGGAGGTGGGTTAGGGATCACATATGATAGAGAGGAGCCTCCCCATCCAAAAGAATATGCAAAGGCAATTTTGGAAGAGCTTGAAACAGCGGATCTGATATTAATTCTGGAGCCAGGCCGCGTGATCACGGGTAATGCAGGAATTTTAGTGACAGAAGTCCTCTACACTAAATCAACACGGGAAAAGACATTCTTTATTGTGGATGCTGGCATGAATGACCTAATACGACCAAGTTTGTATAATTCATTCCATAGTATTCAACCAGTGCGAATGTCCGATCGCGAAAAAGTAAAGGCCGATATTGTTGGTCCTATCTGCGAATCAGGGGATTTCTTTGCAAAAGAAAGGGAAATACCATTTTTTGAGGCCGGGGAGTTGATGGCCATTATGAGTGCAGGGGCTTATGGCTTCAGCATGTCTTCCAATTACAATTCGAGACCCAGGGCCAGTGAAGCGATGGTCAAAGGGGATCGCTTTTATACAATAAGGGAGAGAGAGACCTTTGAAGACCTCGTCAAAGGAGAGGTGATACCTGATTTCTTGATGGACGATTGATAAAACATGGAAGCCATTGAATTCTGGAAGATGAACGGAAGTGGGAATGACTTCATCTTGATTGACAACAGGAATGGGGAAATCAAGGATGAACATATGGGCCATTTGGTAGAAAGGACCTGTAGGCGTAAGGAGTCTGTTGGCGCTGATGGTGTGATTTTTGTCGTTAGATCGAATCAATATGATTTTGGATGGCGTTATTTTAATCCCGATGGAGGGGAGGTGGAAATGTGCGGTAACGGTGGACGTTGTGTCTCCCGTTTTGCCTACTTAAAGGGTATCACGGGTCCGAAAATGACCTTTGAGACTCTGGCCGGGCCTGTTTCCGCAGAAGTCAATGGTCGAAAGGTTAAAATACTTTTACCAAATCCAACTGGCCTTTCAATGGATTTGGATTTGGAGCACCAGCAAGGCTGGAAAAGTGTCGATTTTATCAATACAGGAGTTCCTCACGTGGTAGTTTATGTTGAAGACCTTTCTAATCATCCGGTTAAAGAACAGGGTAGAGATATTCGCTACCACACTCGCTTTGCTCCGGAAGGCACCAATGCCGACTTTATGAAGGCGATCGGCCCTGATCAATTGGAAATCAGGACCTATGAAAGGGGTGTTGAAGACGAAACTCTGGCCTGTGGAACCGGTTCCATTGCCTGTGCCCTTTTAGCTTCAATCAGGGGGATGGTAAGTCCTCCAGTGAAAGTTAAAACAAGAGGAGGCGAAGAGTTAATCATCTATTTTCAGAGAAAAGGTGATTCTTTTGAGCAGGTCTGGCTTGAGGGCGATACCTCAATTGTATACCAGGCCCACTTGAACCACGAGGCCTTGTAACTTTGATATTCAGGTCAACCTTATTAACATATTATTTATTAACCCTATTAACGTAGGGAAAGCTTAATGGGGAGGTTATCATGTTTAAAGGATCTATTGTTGCCATCGTTACCCCCTTTAAAGATGGGAAGGTAGACGAGGAAGCATATCGTGAACTGATGGAGTTTCAGATAGAAAATGGTACCAGTGCAATTGTGCCTTGTGGCACAACTGGGGAATCGGCCACCTTAAACTTTGATGAACATAACCGGGTCATTGATATTGCTATTGAAGCTATAAACAAAAGGGTCCCGGTAATCGCAGGAACAGGTGGAAACAGTACTGACGAGGCCATTGAACTTACAAAGCACGCAAAAACAGCCGGTGCCGATGCCAGTCTTCAAGTAACTCCTTATTATAATAAGCCTACCCAGGAAGGCCTTTACCAGCATTTCAAGGCTATTGCCAATTCAGTCCCTTTACCTCAGGTTCTTTATAATGTGCCGGGCAGGACCAGCGTTAACATGCTGCCTGCAACTGTTGCCCGCTTAGCAGAACTGCCAGAGGTAGTTGCTATTAAAGAGGCATCGGGGAATCTCGAGCAAATGGCTGAGATTGTTAGACTTGCAGGAGAGAAAATCATCCTGCTTTCTGGTGACGACACTGTGACCTTGCCTGTTTTGTCGATCGGAGGGAAAGGAGTCATTTCCGTTGTCGCAAACATCGTTCCAAAAGATACGGCCGATATGGTAAATGCCTGGGAAGAAGGAAATATTAAAAGGTCAAAAGAGCTTTTTTATAAACTCTTTCCTCTATGTCAGGCAATGTTTTATGAGACCAACCCTATTCCTGTAAAGACCTCCCTGGCACTGATGGGAAAGATCCAAGATGAACTCAGATTGCCGCTTGTCCCAATGGCCTCTGCCAATCTTGAAAGGTTAAAAAAGGCCCTTAAATCCTATGGACTTATTTAGTGGACCATTAAAAACTGAAGATTAATGGAGACGTAATAATTTGGTAATGTTCAAAAGGTTTCACAACCGGAAGGACAAGCATTTAGGCATCAACATACGGGTCTCTTTAAAAGTCACAATATTTATGCTATATTTCATAGATGAAACAAGGTCATGGAGGTCTCTTTCAAGAAAGTCGTCCCTCATATGACTGGATCAAAAACCCCTGGGTGTTAACCATAGATCAAGAACAGAGAGGCAGGACATGGGGATCTCTTTTCAGAAAACGAAAAATTGGTTGCTGGTTATTTGAGTTAAGTTGCTTC
>CAYRFN010000175.1:0-8330 GCA_964423495.1 uncultured Desulfobacteraceae bacterium | reverse complement strand
ATTTCAATAAATTAAATCCTTTTTGTAGTTATAATTTTACTGCGAAACTTCAGTAAATAATAAGCAGGATTCCATTAGATATAATTTTTAAGCTTGACATATCTCTAAAAGTTGTTAAAATCTTAAACGAAAAGAGCTGAGAAAGGAGAGCTCCAAATCATGAAACCAACGGAAAGTGATTAAATAATTAATTATTTCCTTAATTTAAAGAGGAAAATGTATAAATATACCAAAAAGGGCTACAGGCATAGCTCTTTTTTTGTTTTTTTATAATACATATCAAACACCTGTCTTTCCTTTTCCTTTTTCCTAATATCTTTGTATATTTCATCCTTATAAATCTCAAATGTATGCAACCATTGTTTCTTTTCATCGTCTTCTTGTGGAAATTGGCTAATAGTAAACAAATAGTTGTCAATGAGATCCAACTCATTTATTGCTTTTCCGACCTCAAGACCCTCTTTTGCATACTCAATGGCCACACCAGTTTTTGATTTTAATCTTTTTTCAGCGTACATATAAGCGAGATTGCTCTTGCGTTTAGCAAGCTTGCGTTTAACGTCTGGGTCTTTGGAATCTAACCCCCAGACCAATTCAGCATATTTCAAACAGTATTCACCATACTTTATGGCTTGATAGATTCTCTTTCCTTTCCAAGCCTCAACAGATAATGTATTATATGAGATAGCAAATAGCTGATGTTGATCCATTTTTAATTCTTGCATATCAGATATCATAGAATTAATCCTTTCCTCATATTCTGATCCTGCATCATTTATTTCGCTGATAATGTGTTTCCTTACAAGGTTACCAACAAAACCTAAAATACCACTAATACCCACAGCTATACCAATAATAACACCAAACATCCAATTGGGAGCAGATAGATTCTTCTCTGATATTTCAAGCAATTTTTTGGCAGCCCCTATTTCTGCATCAATGGCATAAAACCTTTTCTCAATTTTCTCAATTTTAAGATCTAAGTCCTTAAGCTGTTGCACCAGGACAACATCTATTTCAGGCTTTTTTTTACCACCCTCAGAGTAGCATTCTGAAGGCACCCAAAGACATAATAATACAAATATTAAAACTCTCGTATACAATATGCTTTTTTTTACCATTTCGCCCTCCTATGTTCGAAGGCTTAATTCACAAAAGCCCAACCTCGCTTAAAAATGGATCCTTGATTCTAAGTCCATAGCGCCCTCGGTTAGGGGTCGTATAAAATCAGGTTTTTTAGAGGCCCAGCAGTGACGGCAGTGTCCATTGCCCAAGAAAAAAATAAATACCCATTGAGTATTAAATCGCCGCATTGGCACCCGCTGGGATCCTCACCGTTGGGTTGACTTCGTGAAGGATAATAGCCCTCCACTAGCGCCTAAGAATTGCAAGCTAAGACATCATAATTTAATGCAATCTAAAGACTTTCCCAGAGCAAAAATGGTCAGCGCACGCTGGACCTCTAAAAAAACAGAGAAAAACTATTTAACGTTTTCCTTTTTTTTCCAGTCAATGTTTTTTTCTTCAAGTTGTTTGATTAGAATCGTAACAACATAGTTACTTAAAGACCTATTTTCTTCGATTGCCAGGCCTTCAAGGGCCTTTTTTAGTCTTGGATCAACTTTAAATGAGAGAGACATTTTTTGCATATCCCCATATACGATAATTTCTACATAAATGCAAGAAAAAATCTTGACATTACTTCCAAAGTAAGTAAAATATAGTAAATGTAAGAAACCAACATTAATCCCAAACCACAGGATAATGAAAAACCTATTAACAGAAAAAGCGCTTGAAGGTACCCGTAACGGTGACGTTGTGGGCGGTTCCTGTGGATCGAGGGAAGCCTTCAGGCGTTTTTATTTTTAGGAATGGATTTAAGATATAGACAGGGTCTATATTTACCCAAAAACCTTGCAAAAGACCGCTTAGATTCAACGAGAATCGACGTTTAGGGCTAAGGCATACCACAAGCACGGGATATAGGCAGTGCACACCGAAAGCCGGAGACCCTGACCGGTAACCGTGAGTTAAACTATCAGGGAGAAAGGGGGCTTTTATGGGAATGATCTATAAACGAGCTAAAATTTATTGGCTTAAATATTACCGGAACGGTAAGCCTTACAGGGAATCAACTAAGAGCAATAAAGAAGCCGATGCAAAACGGCTGCTTAAAAAGCGTGAAGGTGAAATCTCAGAAGGCAAGTTACCGGGGGTTTATTTCGACAAGGTACGTTTTGATGAACTGGCAGAGGACTTTTTAAGAGATTACCGGATTAATGGTAAAAAGTCACTTGTAAGAGCAGAGAGAAGCGTAAACCACCTTAAGGCTGAATTTGAAGGTATAAGGGCAACGGAAATAACAACGCCACGGATTGAGGCATATATAGAGAATCGGATGGAAGGAGCATTAAACGCAACAATTAACCGAGAATTGTCCGCATTGAAGCGTATGTTTAACCTGGGAACACAACGGACACCACCGAAGGTTGATAGAGTACCATTTATACCAATGCTAAAGGAGAATAACACCCGTAAGGGATTCTTTGACCATGGGGACTTTTTAGCTTTAAAAGATGCCCTACCCTCTTATCTCAAAGGATTTGTTACCTTTGCCTACAAGGCGGGATGGAGAGTATCAGAAATAAGCGGCTTAACCTGGGGACAGGTTGACCTGGAGCAAGGGATTGTAAGGCTTGAGGTAGGGGAAACCAAGAACGATGAGGCCCGGACAGTCTATCTTGATGAAGAACTTAAAGAGATTTTCAACCAACAATGGGATGATAGAAAAAAAGCTAAAAAGTTAATCCCGTACGTTTTTCCTAACATAGATGGTAAGGATAAAATAAAGGATTTTAGGGGAGCCTGGAATAAGGCTTGTGAGGAAACTAATATTGGGAAAAGATTATTTCACGACTTCAGAAGAACGGCTGTCAGGAATATGGTTAGATCAGGTATCCCCGAAGCTGTGGCAATGAAGATAAGTGGTCATAAAACCAGAAGTGTATTTGAGCGTTATAACATTGTAAGCGACACGGATTTGAGGCTTGCCGCAAAGAAGCAGGAGGCCTATCTACAGGCACAAACGGGCACAATTTCGGGCACAGTCCATAAATTAGGCACTAAAAAAGGAGTTTAGCTACGTTAGCTAACTCCTTGATATTACTGGTGCCTGGGGCGGGAATCGAACCCGCACGAGGACAAGCCCCAAGGGATTTTAAGTCCCTTGCGTCTACCAATTCCGCCACCCAGGCAAATCGTGAATATCTTTATATTTCGTGATTAGTTATGTCAAGCTGATAGTCTAAGAAGATTTTTAAAAATGGTAGCCAATCTTTTTGAGCAATAAGAGGGAATTTGATTGGAGTTCTTTTAAAGAACCGTCAGGCAACCCCGCACCTTCAACGACCTTCTTCGCAAACTCCAAAGTCATAAAATCACCCAGAGAGTGTGAATCAGAATTAAGCAGAAGCTTTGCACCGGCCTTCATTGCAACCTGGGCCACATGCCCGTTTGTAAAACAGTGTCCCCACCTGCCAGAGATCTCCAAAAAAACCTCTTTCTCAGCGGCAAAAGCAGCTTCTTCCAGTGTAATAAGGCCTGGGTGGGCCAATATATCAGCGCCTGCCTCAATGCCGGCTCGGTTCGTACCAGGTGCGACAGGTTCAACAATGCTTTCGCCATGAATTACTACAAGGGCTGCACCCAGATCTCTGGCCTTCTTAACCATTGATCCAATCAGGGAAGGAGGAATATGGGTCAGCTCCACACCTGGCACTACTTTAACCGATTGGGCCTGATTCAAATCTTTTGCTGCCTTTATGATACGGAGAACAACAAAATCGAGATTGGAAGAATCGACATGGTCTGTCACAGCCACAGCGCTATAACCCATAACTTCAAGACGCCTGATATGCTCAAAAGGGATAAAATCGCCATCGCTTAGAAGGGAATGCGTATGCAGATCAATCATATTACATCTTGTATTTTCCAAAATCTTCAGGATTAAGTCTTTCCAGAATTTCTTGCCATTTCTTTCCCTTCGGCGACTTGTCTTCTGGTTCTGCCTTAAAGTCTATCTGGCTGGAATTCTTGATCACTTCATCAGCAACAAAAATGGGTGCTTTCACTCTCAGGGAAAGGGCAAGGGCATCACTCGGTCTAGCGTCAATAGTCAATTCCTTATCGCCGTGTTTGAAATGGATCATGGCATAATAGGTGTTGTTCTTGAGGTCGCAGACTTCAATCTTACTAACCTTTACATCTATCATCTTCAACATACTGTTCAACAGATCGTGGGTCATTGGCCTTGAAAACTTGATACCTTCCAATTCACTGGCAATGGCTGTAGCCTCCAATAATCCAATCCAAATAGGCAGGGTCATATCGCCATCAATTTCTTTGAGAATGACAATAGGGCTGTTTGTTACAGGGTCAACAGTCAAACCAGAAATAACCATTGGTCTATACATAATTCATTCACCAGATTCCTTGAGATTTGATGTCCTTCGCTTTAAGTGATATCTTTAACCATTCAATTCCTTTTGTCAACACTACTATCAATGAGCGCCTTAACCTTTTCAGTATCATGAACAAAAAGACACTGGTGTAAAGCATGGAGTTAAAGATCTAAAAATTCGGAATTTATAGGCTTTATCCAATTTATGTACGTAAAAGCCTTGTATTAATTTACCTTTTTAATTAGCCTATTGCAAGGATTCTCTCTTCATTGTACATTGAGACGTGACAAGATAATAAAATCGTGGTTTCAAATAGGTATGTCAAGCAAAAAACATTTTTATCCCTTTATACTTGATCACAAACCTGGATTTCTTCTGAGCCGGTTTCTTTACACACTATTCAAACGCGTTCAATTTGATGAAAACATGACCAAGGCCCTGAAGGAAATGCATAGGCAAGGTACAGTCGTCTATGCCATAAAATACAGAGGGCATCTTGATTATCTACTCTATCATTACCGTTTCCGAAGAAGTCGTCTGCCTTATCCAAAGATCGCCTTTGATCTAAACATGTCTTTGGTCTTACCCTTATTCCCCCTTTTCAAGGTTTTTAAATTCTATTTTGCCTATTTCATCAAACACCGGAAGTTCCCTAACCCTTTTGAGACGGGATTCTTTAGAGATTCGATCAATCAAGGAACCACCTCTCTTCTCTGTTTGATAGACCCAAAAGGGTTTGCAAGGCACTTTATCCATTCGGAGAAGGATTCTCTTCAATTCCTGCTTGAAACCCAAAAGGATATGGAACAGACTATCTATATTGTTCCACAACTCATTCTTTATAAGGAGACCCCGGAAAAGGAATATTCAAACCTTCTGGACATCTTCTTTGGATTTAAGGAAAGGCCCGGATTTATTAGAAAAATCGTTCTCTTTTTCAGGCATAACCGCCGTGCATTTATTGATTTTGGGAGGCCCTTAAACTTAAAGGCCTACATAGAGCAACAACCTGCTTCACGATCTACAGAAGAAATGGCTATGGAGATCAGGCATATGCTTATTGAGAGCATTGATATGCAAAAAAGGGTGATACTGGGTCCTGTCATGAAATCCAGGCAACAATTCAAAGAAAAAGTTCTTAAGGATACTGAGATCACCATCACGATTGAAAATATGGCCGCTGGAAATGCTAACAAATTAAAACAACTTAGAAAAAAGGCGGGCGAATACTTTGACGAAATGGCCGCTGATTATAATATAACTTATGTACAATTTTTTCGCAGGGCCCTGAAATGGTTCTGGAATAAGCTCTTTCAAGGCATTGACGTAAACACGGAAGATCTGGCTGTTGTAAGAGAGTGGGCCAGAAAGGGCCCAATTATCTACATTCCGTCACATAAGAGCCACATCGACTACCTGGCGCTTAATTATATTCTTGCTGACTATCACATGCATACACCCAGGGTAGCAGCAGGCAAGAATATGGCATTTTGGCCTCTAGGCCATATTTTTAGAAAATCCGGTGCCTTCTTTATCCGCAGAGCTTTCAAAGGATCAGTACTCTATACAAAGGTCTTTACAAGGTACATCAAGGCGCTCCTTGAGGAAAAGCACCCTCTTGAATTTTTTATTGAAGGGGGCCGAAGCAGAAGCGGCAAATTGACTCTCCCCAAATTAGGATTTCTTTCCATCCTGCTTCAGGCATACCATGAAGGATACTGTGATGACCTCATATTTGCCCCTGCTTCCATCAGTTATGACAGAATATTAGAAGAAAAATCCTATCTCAAAGAGCTCGGGGGCACTGAAAAAGAACGAGAGAGCTTCAAACAAATAATAAAGGCTAGGCGTTTTTTAAAGAGAAAATATGGAAAGATCTATATTCGATTCGGGCAGCCACTTTCACTTAAAGAATACTTAATCCAAGTAGGGGATCTAGGAGATCAGACGAACAGACTTTTGGCCTTTCACCTCATCCAATCTATTAACAAAATTATCCTGGTAACCCCTTTGGCGCTTATTTCATCAGCCATTCTCGCTAATCATCGTCGCGGATTTCATCTTCATAAACTCACTTTCACAGCAAAAATCCTTTTCGAGTTCCTTCAGAAAAACGAAGCCCCGACAGCTACCTCCCTAAACCATTTTGAAAAAACGGTTGAGGAAACCGTATCACTCCTGATCAACAGGAAGGTAGTCAGTTTACTTAAAGATGTGGATGGTATGGAGACTTTCTATTATGTGGATGAAGAGAAAAAGCCAGAACTAGAATACTATAAAAATAATATCATCCACTATTTCATCTCCTATGCCTTTGTAGCTGTCTCCCTTCTGGCAGAAACGGAAGAGGTGAAGACCGATAAGGCGATACTTGTTGACTATCGTTTTTTAAAAGAGCTCTTCAAGAATGAATTTGTTTATAACCAAGAGGAAGACATCCAGGAAGAAATTAAAAAAGTTACATCCTATTTTTTGGATGCCTCCTTTATCATTCGCAGCTATATGAATGGGGGTTTCCAACTTACCAGGCTCGGTTTTGATAATTTGCCGATATGGGCAGCTCTGGCCAAAACCTTCCTCGAATCCTATTGGATTGTGACACAATCGTTGATTCAACTCGAAAACAAAAAGATAAAAATGGACAACCTTTTGAAGAATACAAATAACCTGGCACAGCGCTTTTATAAACTAGGTCTTATAGATCATGTAGAAGCCATCTCACAACTCAATTTCAAAAATGCGATCGCCTTTATCAATAATAATGTTTTGAAGTCCCCAGGAAAATCGGAGGAAGACCGCTCCCAGGACAGGGGAAAAAAGCTATCTCAGCTAAATCAACGATTATACGAGTTTTCACATTATAGGCGTAGGGATTTTTGATAAGAATTATTCTTCAAGGTTTTTAAAGGCTTTCTTAAGAGGAATGACCTTTCCCAGCTTACTCGGACCCTTTTTTCTTTCTGATTGGATAAGTCCTTCTGTTTCTCTCTTGACAGGAGCTCTTTTTACCTCTTCCAGCCTCATAGGCATACCACCCATTGTAAATGGCTCCCCTTCAATATATGATTTCCTTAGAACCCATGTAACTGTTTGAGTGGGTATGCTGAGTAATAAAAGGGTAACCTGATACCAGCCTTTCTTAATATCAGGCTCAATAGACTCAATACGGGCATAAGTTGATGGCTGGTCTTGATAATAAATCAAGATGATTTTTCCTTCACTTGGCATGATTCAATCCCTAAAAAATTTCGGTCTGAAAACGGCCTTGACATTATGAGCTTTTGCTGCTCACCTATTCAGTGTCTTTTAAAACACTGCTTGGATCTGTTCTTAGCTTATCAAGCTTTGTCTTAAAGCTGCTTCCCAGATCAACACCCAATTCCTTGGCCTGCTTTTCGGCATGAAGACCAATATTTCTGGTATCTTTGTAAAAGCCGTCACTCTGGCGTGCCTGAGGATTATAAGAATCAAGACGGTCATATTCAGATTGATGATAGGCGACTTTGGAAATAAGCCTTTTGATATTGTGACTGCCGCAGCCGGGACAGGCTATGCCTCCCTCATCTTCCTTTTTCATCACGAGGTTCTGAAACTGGCTTTTACAGCCGCAACATTCATATTCATAAATTGGCATCTTCCTAATGTCCTTTTCATTTTATATATATCAAATAATGCTGTAATTATCAAGCTATTATAAAGGTTATAATTTTTTCCAAAGACCCAAAATCATGACATTTTCCTTGACACTTAAATGCCTACTGTGGCATGTACAAAATTTCACAATAAGACTTCGGGAAGACGATTCTGTTGCATTAAAACCTTAAGTGGGTGACTATTATATGTTTTATGATGTAAGTTTATATATTTGTT
>CAYRFN010000174.1:0-8370 GCA_964423495.1 uncultured Desulfobacteraceae bacterium | reverse complement strand
GCAAGGTACTGACTTAACCCTCCGCCCGCCATAGCGCAGTGATGTCCCTTCGGCCCTGCAGTTGACATCTCGTTTTTGAAAAGAGAACCCCATGTTCTGCCGATGTTATAAAGGCTGATAACGAATTTGGATTGTGTATCTGTGGGAAACCCATTTACCGATGCCCCATAATTCGTTAAAAATGTTTTTAAAGCGCTAAACAGTTTCATTATCTTGTAGGAGGTATCGTTTCTTTAAAGGAGAGCACAGGAATGGTCAATAACAAGCAGTCATTGTTCAGGAAGATACCAGGAGTGGATCTGTTATTGATGGGTCCAAAGTTAGAGGAGGTCTCTACATCCTACCCTCGAGGTCTGATACTTAAGGCAATAAACCAGGTCCTTGATGAGCTTCGGACAAAAATACAAAATGGGGAAGTCTCAGAGGAATCTCAATTGGACGTTGAAACGGTTTCAATGCAAGTGGTAGAAAGATTAAAAGTTATATCCCGACCAAGCCTAAGGCAGGTTATTAATGCTACCGGTGTAATTATTCATACAAATTTAGGGCGATCTATTTTGGCTGAAAGCGCTTTAAGAAAATTCAGGCTTGTTGCCGGTGGGTACAGCAATCTGGAATATGATCTGGATTATGGTGAGAGGGGAAGCAGGTATGTCCATGTGGAGGATATTCTTAAGGAATTGATTTTTGCAGAGGCTGCCATGGTGGTTAACAACAATGCCGCTGCTGTACTCATCTCGCTTGATACTCTGGCAAAAGGCCGTGAAGTGGTTGTTTCGCGTGGAGAGCTCGTGGAAATAGGCGGGTCTTTTCGCATACCCGATGTGATGCGCAAAAGCGGGGCAAAAATGGTAGAGGTGGGGACTACTAACAAGACAAACTTTAAAGATTATGAGGAGGTTATCGGACCGGAAACAGCCATTTTATTGAAGGTTCATAGGAGTAATTTCCAGATTGTCGGCTTCACAGAAGAAGTTCCTCTGTCTGATCTTGTGGATCTGGGCAGGCGATATGGGATTTCAGTTATGGAGGATCTGGGAAGCGGTTGTCTGGTGGATTTTTCAAAGTATGGTTTGGTCAAAGAACCTACTCCACAGGAATCCCTTACTAAAGGAGTGGATCTGGTCACTTTCAGCGGTGATAAGTTACTGGGCGGACCGCAAGCTGGTATCATCTTGGGAAGAAATAGCGTGGTCGAGGCAATCAAAAAAAATCCGCTCAACAGGGCCATGCGGATCGATAAACTGACTCTTTTGGCCCTTGAGGAGACCTTGAGGTTATATAGGGATGAAAGAACAGCCATAAGGGAGATCCCCACGCTGAAGATGATATGTCAGCCTTACAGGTCTTTGGCGAAAAAAGCCGACC
Organism: uncultured Desulfobacteraceae bacterium; assembly: GCA_964423495.1. Classification (GTDB taxonomy): domain Bacteria; phylum Desulfobacterota; class DSM-4660; order Desulfatiglandales; family Desulfatiglandaceae; genus CAYRFN01. The sequence goes on along the minus strand of CAYRFN010000174.1, from coordinate 7,002 downwards.
GCCTGATCAAGTTGATCGGTAGTTTGAAGACCAGGAATTTTTCTCTTGCACTGGTTGATGGTAATTCAAGGGTGGGTGGTGGTGCACTGCCAATGTTGGAATTGCCGAGCCGTTTGCTGTGCCTGGTTCCAGGAAATCTGTCTTCGCTATTTATTGGGACTTGCCTCAGGTCCTATGACCCACCGGTGATTGGAAGGCTTGAAAAAGAAAGGGTTCTCCTTGATGTAAGGACTTTACAAGAAAGGGAATTAAAGATAGTAGCTCAGGCTGTTAAGGATCTTGCCGTTTTGAATAAGGAGTAGGACGAGGTGATCTAATTGGAAGAGATTATAGAAAAACTACTTGAAGATAGTTTGAAGATCAAGGATACATTTATTCGTGAAAACTTGTCGAATCTGATACAGGTGGCCGAGAAGATTGCGCTGGCGTTCACCGGTGACCGGAAACTGTTGCTATGTGGAAACGGTGGAAGCGCAGCCGATGCCCAGCACATTGCTGCGGAATTTGTAAATCGCTATGCCCTTGAACGCCCCCCTCTCCCTGCCATAGCGCTTACAACCGATACCTCGGTAATTACCAGTATTGGAAACGATTATTCCTTTGATGATATCTTTTCCAAACAGGTAAAGGCCATTGGAGATGAAGGGGATGTGCTTTTGGCTATCAGTACCAGCGGAAACTCCCCAAATGTCTTATTGGCTGTCAAAGATGCACATAGTCAGGGGTTGTACACTATTGGCCTTATAGGTATGGATGGCGGGAAGCTGAAAGGGATAGTCGATTTGGCGATGGTGGTAAAGAGCAAAGAGACGCCAAGGATCCAGGAAGCACATATTCTTGCAGGACATATAATATGCCATTTAGTAGATTATATCCTTTTCCAGAGGCATGATAATGAAAACTCCTAAACCCATATCGTTAGACAAAGTAAAATCATATCCTTTGAAGGATCGGGTTAGCAAGGTGGAGGTTCAAGATTTTGGAGAGGCGTGGAGACCAGGAGGTTCAATGAATGACTGGTTTAGGTCGCTTCCAAAGATTCTCGCTGGAAATGAATTTAGAAATGTCGCTGAAAACATAGCCCGAGCCGCTTCCTCCAACAAAACCATTGTCTTGGCCATGGGGGCCCATGCAATTAAGGTGGGCCTTAATCCTGTTATTTTGGACCTATTAGATCGCCGAATTCTAAGTGGGCTGGCCATGAACGGCGCGGGTATTATTCATGATGCAGAGTTGGCCATGGTTGGATTTACGTCAGAAGACGTGGATGAAGAGATAGGAAAAGGGAGATTTGGGATGGCCGAGGAAACAGGGAGATTTCTCAATATGGCCATCTTAGAAGGTGCAAAACAGGGTCTGGGTTTAGGCAGATCAGTGGGCGCTATGTTGATTAAGGAGGATTTCCCTTTCAACCGGTATAGCCTTCTGGCTAAGGCCTATGAGCTTGAAATCCCTGTGACGGTTCATGTGGCAATTGGAACCGATATTATCCACTTCCATCCCAATGTGGATGGGGCGTCAATAGGCAGTACTTCTCATCTTGATTTCCGAATATTTGCCCGTCTCGTTTCCCAATTAGAGGGAGGAGTGTTTATCAATCTTGGCTCTGCTGTTATTATGCCGGAGGTGTTTCTAAAGGCCCTGACACTTGTTAGGAATCTTGGACATAAGGTCAGAGATTTTACAACGGTCAATATGGATTTTATTCGACATTATCGTCCAATGACAAATGTGGTACATCGGCCAACTTTGGAGGGCGGGAAGGGGTATAGCCTTGTAGGTCACCACGAGATAATGTTTCCCTTGCTGGCGGCGGCTGTAATTGAAGCCCTGCATGAAAAAGATAGATGAAAGGAAAGGAATAAATATGCCAATATTTGAATACAAATGTTTGAGTTGTCAGGAGGAATTTGAAACCCTTGTTCTTGGTAGCAATGACAAGGTTGTCTGTCCTCATTGTGAGGGAGATAGGTTAGATCGCCTTATGTCGGCCTGCGGTTTTAAGAGTAGTGGGAATTTCAAACCGTCTTCTGGTTCGTCCGAGTGTTCTTCCTGCGCAAGTACAAATTGCAGCAGTTGTCATTGAGAAAATTAAAAAAATCCGTAACTGTTTAGTGCTTTGAAAAAAATTAGTGGATTGTTGCGACGTGATTTTCTCTTTTAGGGGGCACTGGCATATGGGTCTCCTCAAGAGCCACAATATTTATGCCATATTCCATAGATGAAACAGGGGCATGGGGTTATCTTTTAAGAAAGTCGTCCCTCCTATGACTGGATCAAAAACCCCTGGGTGTTAACAATGGATCAGGTACAGAAAGGCAGGACATGGGGTTCTCTTTTCAGAAAACGAAAAATTGGTTGCTGGTTATTTGAGTTAAGTTGCTTCTCAGGCGGGCGGCAACTTACGGTGGTTGATGCCATAGCACCATAAAGGCAAAGTACTGACTTAACCCTCCGCCCGCCGTAGCGCAGTGATGTCCCTTCGGCCTTGCAGTTGACGTCTCGTTTTTGAAAAGAGAACTCCATGTTCTGCCAGGGCTAGACTGCGAATTTCTTAAAAGAGAACCCCATGCCCCTGTAACCCTAATATATTACAGGTATTGGGGGCATTAAAACAACTGATGACGAATTCTGGATTGTATCTCTTAAGGAGACCCATATGCCAGTGTCAGAGTGCATTAGTGAGTCAACCATAAGCAAAGAGGAATTTTTTTAAGGTTTTCTGAAAGAGACCGTCTAGCCGCGTACCGCATTTTTTCAAAGGGCCGAATTGTTGCGAAAAACCTATTAATCTTGTCAAGGAAGGAATATAATTGTTCCGGATAGGTTTTGGATATGATGCACATCGCTTAATTGAAGACCGCCCACTGGTTCTTGGAGGCGTTAAGATTCCAAACAAGGTTGGTCTTAAAGGGCATTCTGATGCAGATGTGCTAACCCATGCCGTAATTGATGCTATAATTGGTGCCCTTGGAAGAGGGGATATCGGTCAACACTTCCCAGACACTGATCCTACTTATAAAGGTATAGCAAGCCTTTCCATGTTGAGAAAGGTTATGGTGTGGATCAAGGATGATGGGTTTCGGCTGAATAATCTTGATGCAACTGTTGTTGCAGAAAGGCCAAAATTAGCTCTTTATCTCCCAATTATGCGGGGAAAAATGGCAGAGGTTCTTGAGGCGTCAATAGATCAAATCAATATCAAGGCAACTACTACAGAAGGCATGGGTTTCTGTGGCCAACAAGAGGGAATAGAGGCCTTTGCTGTGGTTAGTCTTGAGACTGAGAAGTAACTTTCGGGGGATTAAGATCATGTTTGGGTTCCAAGGTTTTATAATTATAATGATGATCTCGGCTCTGCTTATTTTGACACCTGTGTGTAGCCTGGTCACAAAGGCTGTTGGGATCTTACTTCCCATGCCCTCTCATAAAGGAACTGTCACAGTTGAAGAGGCCCTTAAGGCTCGCCGTACCAAGCGTTCGTTCAAGGCTCGCTCGTTGACTCTCAAGGAATTTTCACAGATTCTGTGGGCTGCATATGGAGTGACGGCCAAGGCCCCTGGTTACCATTTAAAGACCGCACCATCAGCTGGCGCCCTGTATCCTATTGATATCTATACAGTAGTGGGTAAAGGCGGTGTAGACACTCTGGCGCCAGGCGTGTACCACTTCCGTCCTGAAAATCATAGTATTAAGTGCATTAAGGAAGGTGATTTGCGGGATTCAGTAGCTAAAGACTCTTTGCATCAATTGTGGATGGCCAAGGCACCTGTAATAATGGTTATAACAGGTGAGTATTCACGCTCAACCGCAAAATACGGTCAGCGAGGTGTTATGTATACGCATATCGAGGCCGGTCATGTTGGCCAAAATGTTTTTCTGCAAGCTGAGGCGATAGGGCTTAAGGCAGGTATTGTAGGTGCTTTTGACAATAAGCAGATCATCGAAACCATAGGAATTCCCTCCAGCCACAACCCTCTCCTGATTATGCCTGTAGGCTTTTCGGATTGAGATACTAATGAAATATTGAAGGGCGGTATTACATTACTCCATCATCTTTCAAACCACGCTGTAAATAGGCATAGTCCCGGGAAGGATGGGACGTTGATTCCGCTGGACTTGCAATGATCAACAAAATTAAAAATTAAAGAAATAACGATTTGGTAACGTTCAAAAGGCTTTGCATTTAGAAGGACATGGGATTCTCTTTCTTTTCTGCGGCCTGCTCATTCCGAGGAGGGAATAGCTCGAAAGAGATCGTGGGGTACATCTTATTCTTCCATAGATCTATCACACTCATAGTTTTAACCTCCTTGGGTATCTGGGGGGATAATAGTTTTATTTCTCCGGAATGATGTCGGCGTAGGCAAACCCGTTCCGTTCAACAATCTGACCAATCCTGACCGGGATGGACTTGCTGAACATCGGCCCGCCCACAACAATTGTGTGGATTTCACCGTTCTCTCCGCACGGGTCGCAATCATAAGGGAATTCATTAATCAAGTCCTTTGACCATTTTCGACCGACGAAATGCAATGGCAATTTCTTGAGGTCAATATTGCTGACGTATGCTTCGTTCCCTGCTGAGAGCATCTGCTCTGTAAGTTCTTTAGTGGAGATTTTCCACAACGGAAAAACCGGCGAAATTCCAGTTCCTTTCAACTGGGTCTCCCGATACTGCCGGATATCCTCAAGAAATAGGTCTCCGAATGCCATATATTCAATTCCTTTGATCGCAGATTCCGTGACGAACTTCCGCATGACGGCGTCGTACTGTTCGTTTGTGCATGGATCGGGCAGGTTGATCGTTTGGAGCGGGAAACCCAAAGCATCGGCCTGACGCTGAAGTATCTCCCGTCTTGTGGAGTGCATGGACACTCGGTTGTTCGCCTGGTTCATAACGGTGAACAAACCGAAAATTTTAATCTTTGGGTCTCTATTGATGAGGTGAAGCGCCCAAGCACTATCCTTCCCTCTGCTCCAACTCAAAAGTATCTTTTTCTTCATCCGATTGGTTCGGTAATGCTTTTTCCATTTTATTCTGACAATGCCCACAAGGGCAAGCCGGTCTCTTCGTCAAAACTCCTCTCAAAAATCGGACCATCAAAAGCTTCCAGTATGAATTCACATGCGAAAACCTCTGTTCCGGGTGCGAGATGCCCTCCGTAAACTTTTCCTGTTTTGTCCGCCAGCGTGATGTGTGCATGGACAAAAGGATTTCCATCCTTTAATGAAACATTACCAATAAGTTTAGTAATTTCTAATGGTTGATCGATCATAAAGAATTGGTACTCGTGCGCTTGCTGATTATAGAATCCAAGACGAGCTCTCTGAACTGCACCAAGCGCTTCGACGCGTCCAAGCTGAACTTTTTTCGTTCGGCAAATATCAGTGATTTCTTCCACCAGATCTCCACCGTGACTTAACTTGCCCATGAATAATTCTCTGGGTCGGACGTTTTTCAAAATCGCCATATATTATCTCCCTTCCTATGTCGAATGTGAAAGCTCAGCGGCGCGTCCGCTGGAGCGTTTTGTGAAGTATCTATTTTACTATCCATCTATCATCGGCATTGAGAACAACCCATCTATTGTTCTTTTTGCCCAATTCAACTGTTTTTAAGGCACCCCCTTCTGGACCTAAGTAGTAACTTATGTAGTAAGTATTTTTTAATTTTTTGGATGCACCAACAAGCGCAACGAATTTCTTTGAGCTTCTTGTGTAATAGCAGAGGTCTGTTGCCGACCTATCAATATTCTCAAATGTTTCCACCGACAGATCATTCTTATTGTCTCTTATAACATCACTTATGATATTGATATCTCTATTATCTCGTGAAGCTACTATTTTTTCCTGGTTCCCATGAAGATCATTGCTCAGCTTTTTCAATAAGAATGCATATGCCACGCGTAATTGTTCTTCAGGGGAATCATCTTGGTCTGTCTCGTGACTCGAGCAGCCGGAAATAAATACAATGACCAACAGAAGAAGCAGTGTCTTTTTCATAATACTACTAATATTTAATGTACGGAATCAAGTAAAGTTAATAAAATAGGATTCCAGGATTGCTGATAAAACTGATTCTAAATGGTACAATAAATAATGAAATGAACTAAACCAAGAATCTATATTTTTGGACAAAAAGACAAATAAAGTAAATTATTCTTGAAATTTTTTCTAAGACATCCGGTTCGTTTGGTACTTTCTTTATACTTCACGCATACTACATACTATAAGAATAAGAGGGGATGTTAGCTTAACTTTTATGTGATCATTGTTTCTTTCCGATCTCGAATGCTTTTCCAATGAATTCACCGATGTTGTGATATCTTTGGGCTTCAGGGCTGTAAACAATAGGGCGAATTTTTTCGATATCCGGCTTTCCCTCCTCATTCAACATACTATCTTCGACCTTGACGTCTGCAATCTTGCCAATAAAATGGGTGTGTAACCCTATTTCATAATGATGAATCACATTACATTCCAGAATCATGGGAAATTCTCCCACATAAGGTGCATCGACAAGTTCTGATTTAATCGGTGTAAGATCGGTTTCCTTAAATTTATCCGCGCTTCGACCAGATACAATTCCGAAATAATCAACTTCTTTTACATATTTTTCAGACGGCACACTAAGGGTATAAGCTCGCCTCTCCATTATATTGCCATAAGTATATGTGGCCTTGCGAAGAGAAATGGTAACACAGGGCGGATTGGAACAACAGATGCCGCCCCACGCAAGGGTCATGACGTTAGGGTTGCCGTTCGTATCCTATGAGCCAACACACCAGACCGGCGCAGGAAAGATAAGTGTTTTAGCACCAAATGATTTTTTCATAATGACACTCCTTTTTGTTCAATCTAATTGTTTGTGTTCTTAATTCTCTTATTAACTTTTGTCCAACTTTCTGTAGTTACGAAGCTATCCTCCATATCGTCAATCATACTAATACTACAACGTTACTTAAGTTATAAGCCGCAGTCTCTTTTTACGATGAGAAA
>CAYRFN010000173.1:0-8415 GCA_964423495.1 uncultured Desulfobacteraceae bacterium | reverse complement strand
TTGTTGAAGATGCTATTACAAACCAAGTAAAAATTCTAACTGCGAAACTTTAGTTAATAAGAATATAATTTCTAAAAAATGGGACAAAAAAAGAAAAAAAGTAGATACGCTGAGGCAGGTGTTGATATTGATGCCGGCAATCGACTCGTTGAACTCCTAAAACCGATCGTAAGCAAGACCTTCAAGCCTGGCGTCATTACGGATATAGGAGGATTTGCCGGACTCTTTTCGTTAAATGTCCGAAACATCAAGAAGCCTGTCCTGGTGAGTTCTACCGATGGAGTGGGAACAAAGCTCAAGATTGCATTTATGCTCGACAAGCACGATACTATCGGTATCGATCTTGTTGCCATGTGCGTAAACGATATCGTAGTTCAAGGCGCTACCCCACTTTTCCTCTTAGATTACTTATCAATGGGAAAATTAGATTTAACCAAGGCCCTGGATATTGTTAAAGGCATTTCCCTGGGGTGCCAGGAAGCCGATTGTTCTCTCATCGGAGGTGAAACTGCTGAAATGCCCGGTTTTTACGCTGAAGGTGAATATGACCTTGCAGGTTTTGTAGTCGGGCTTGCCGATAACGAAGAACTACTTGACGGTTCAGAGATTGCAGTAGGCCATCATCTTATCGGCATCAGATCGAGCGGGCTCCACAGCAATGGTTATTCTTTGGTACGCAAGATCTTTTTTGATGGTCTTAAGATGTCTTTAAATGATTATGTAGAGGATTTTGGCCGGACTCTTGGAGAAGAACTGCTGGAGCCAACCCACATATATTCCAAAACCATTAACAATCTAAGAAAAGACTTCCGTATCTATGGTATCTCGCACATCACTGGAGGCGGACTTATTGATAATCCCCCACGTATGCTCCCAAAGCCATGTAAGGCGGTCATTGATAAATCAACCTGGTCTCCTCATCCTATATTCTCCTATATACAAAAAATGGGTCAAATACCTGAACTGGAAATGATGCATACTTTTAACAACGGCCTTGGCCTGATAATTGTCGTGGCCGAGGAAGATACCAATGAGGTGCTCCTAAGGCTTAAGGCAGTAAAAGAAATCGCCTACCACATAGGCTCAGTCGAAACAAGAGATGATCAAGAGGAAGCAGTTCAATTTATAGGTTGAAATTTTGTTGCAAAAAAAAGAATCTTCGATCATGATAAGTGCTTGTCTCCTCGGAATCCATTGCAGATACGATAGTCAACACTCACTATGCTCTGATTTACTTGATTTTGTTTCCTCAACTCCTATTATACCTTTTTGTCCGGAGCAATTAGGAGGCCTCCCAACCCCAAGACCTTGTTCTGACATAAGGGGTGGTGATGGACACATTGTCCTCTCAGGTAGCGCAAAGGTCATCAATGTTGAGGGAAGAGATGTAACCAACGCTTTTATAAAAGGAGCTGAAGAAGCATTAAGTTTGGCCCGATTGGCAGGGGCTAAGATAGCAATCATGAAAGACAGAAGCCCCTCCTGTGGCCTCAGAACACCTTATTGTGATAAACATTCAGGCGTTGGAATAGGAGTTACTGCTGCACTATTCGAATCAAGAGGAATTAAGATGATTGAGTTAGGTCCGAATGATACCTTTCCAACTCAATATTTTTTAAAGTTAATAAAAGGATTTCAGAAACTCAAAAATCTATAACAAAACGGGAAACCCCCTGGCTCCCGCTTCAAAGGAGCAACTTATGTTTGGTCTTGGTCCTACTGAATTAATAATAATTGCCGTCATCATTCTACTTTTATTTGGTGCTAAAAGACTTCCTGAAATCGGTAAAGGTATGGGCGGCGCTATCAGGGAATTCAAAAAGGTCAAAAAAGACCTGAGCACAAAAGAAACATCTGATGAAGGTCAGGACAGCAATAAAGAGAACAATAAAGATAATCATCCACCGTCCTTAGAGGCCAAAGTAACTGATAAACTTCTGGAAGAGATACCAGTTGTGAAAAAGGCCGTAAAAATCAAAAAAAAGGCGGAAAAGGTGAAAGATCTCCTTAAGTGAAGCTTTCTGATTACATCAAGACCATAAAGTCTCATCCTGAATTCCATGACGCTTTCGTTTATCACCACTACCTACCTCCACGCAAGCCGGAGTATGGCCCCCGACTTAGCTTTCACCACAGCATCCTTAAGATAATCAAACATCTTGGTCTTGAGCGGCTCTATTGCCATCAGATTGAGGCCATTGAGCATTTCAGACAGGGAGCAAATGTCTTAGTGGCCACACCGACAGCCAGCGGCAAAAGCCTGATCTATAATCTAATGGCCCTTGAAAAGATCCTGAATGATAAAGATGCCAAAGTGCTGTATATCTTCCCCTTAAAGGCCCTTGAACAAGACCAAATGAAAAAGCTTGAAGTATGGCTAAAGGAAATCGAAAAGGTAAAAATATCGGCCCAAATATATGATGGCGATACGACCTCATATAAGCGAAAGAAGATCAGGACACATATGCCTAATATCCTTTTTACCAACCCAGATATGCTCCATCGTGGAATCCTGCCCTATCATCAAAATTGGGAAGAACTCCTAAAAAACCTCTCGTTTGTCATCCTGGATGAGGTCCACACCTATCGAGGTATCTTTGGGTCACACCTAAATCAGGTAATCCGGAGATTAAAGAGGCTATGTCAGTACTATGGGTCCCTCCCACGATTCATCCTGCTCTCTGCTACAATAAGCAATCCAAAGTATTTTGGTGAAAGCTTGATCGAGGAAGACCTCAAAGTGGTCCAATCAGACGGGGCGCCAAAAGCAGGCCAGCATTTCCTCTTTCTCAATCCGGTGACAAGCCCAAATTTTTCTGCAGCCAAGCTATTTATTGACTGTATCAGCAAGGGATTCAGAACAATTGCCTTTACCCAATCCAGAAAGGTGACGGAACTGATCCATGTCTGGGTTTCTCAGTTATCCACTGACATAAAAGAAAAGATAAGTTCATACCGAGCAGGCTTTATGCCGGAGGAAAGGCGAGAAATTGAAAAAAGGCTTGCCAACGGCGACCTCCTTGGAGTCATATCAACCAGTGCTCTGGAGATGGGTATTGATATAGGTTATCTTGATATCTGCCTTTTGGTGGGTTACCCCGGCACTATCATAAACACATGGCAAAGAGGGGGTCGGGTCGGTCGCTCGGGGAGAGAATCCATGGTTATCCTTGTGGCAAAGCCGGATGCCTTGGATCAATATTTTATGAAACACCCTGAAGATCTTTTTGAAAGATCCTTTGAGGCCGCAGTCCTGGATCCTGATAACCCTTATGTGGTTGAGGCCCATTTGCCCTGTGCGGCAGCAGAGATTCCGATCACGCTCGAAGATAAAAGGTTTTGGCCAAAGAATCTCCCAGAACACCTCAATAATCTCGAAAGCGAGGGTGTTTTGAGTCGGTCAGCAGACGGAAAACCCACCTGGTTTTCCTCAAAACACAACCCACAGCTCCATGTCAATATTCGTTCTGCTGGTGAAACCTATACCATTTTTGAAAAAGGGACCGGCCAGGCCATTGGAACAATAGATGGAATTAGGGCATTTAAAGAATGTCACCCCGGTGCGACCTATCTTCATAGGGCCCAGCAATATTTGGTACATCAGCTGAAACTCGATAAAAAGGACATTCTGGTGGAAAGATCTCAACTTAAATATTTCACGCGAACCCATACAGAAAAAGAAACCGAGATAATTCGGATCCATCGCAGCAAACCAAAAGGGCAGTTTCTGGTTCGAATGGGCGAACTAAGGGTCACGGAACAGGTGACAGGCTATGAAAAAAGGGCCCTTCCTGGCCAAGAGTTAATTGGCGTCTTTCCACTTGATTTGTCTTCCCAAACCTTTGAAACCATAGGCTTCTGGGTGGAGATAGAGCCGGAATTGAAGGATTTTGTTGAAAAAAAAGGTCTTCATTTCATGGGAGGCATTCATGCTATCGAACATGGTGCCATAGGCATTTTCCCCCTTTTTGCCCTTTGTGACAGAAATGACATTGGTGGGATATGTTATCCCCACCACCCGCAGGTTGGTAAGAGTGCTATTTTTATCTACGACGCCTTTCCTGGCGGCGTGGGTTTAGCAGCGCGTGGCTTTGAGGTCATTGTTGAGCTCTTTGAAAAGACAATGAATCTGATAAAAGCCTGCGAATGTGAAGATGGCTGTCCTTCATGTATTCATTCCCCAAAGTGCGGCTCGGGCAACAAACCGCTTGACAAACAAACTGCTATTTTAATCCTCGAAGGCCTTCTTGGACATCTTCCACTAAGTCGAATTTCTAAAGAAAATGAGGGCGGGCCGGAGGCATATATGGAAGAGCATGAACCCCCACCTGAAGTGCGAAAAGAACACAGGCTTCTCTATCTGGACATTGAGACCCAGAAAATCGCTCAGGACGTCGGGGGTTGGCAAAATGCCCATTTGATGAGGGTCTCAGTAGTTATTGTATTTGACAGTATTGAAAAACGTTTTTTGGTCTTTGATGAAGATACAATCGATGCCCTGTTTGATCATCTCGAAAAGGCGGATTTAATCATCGGATTCAATATCAAACGATTTGACTATAGAGTCCTAAGCGCATATACAGATAAAGACCTTAAGGATCTAAACACATTTGATATCCTCGAATATATTTATAAGCGACTTGGATTCCGCCTAAGTCTCGATCATCTGGCCCATGAGACCCTGAACCGGAGAAAAATTGCCGATGGGCTTCAGGCCGTGGAATGGTTCCGGCAAGGAGAAATTCAAAAACTGACCGAATACTGTCAACACGATGTTGAAACCACACGAGACCTTTTCCAATATGGAATGAAAAACGGGCATCTTATTTACCGAGAAAAACAGGCCGACAGGCGCGTAAGGCTCCCGGTTGATTGGAAACTGGATGAGTTGATAGAATTATCTGCTCACTTCTCTTAGTAGAAATTCACCCTGTTAAATATGGAGTTGAATGCGCCTGATTATCATGATTTTAAAAAACCGCTCAAGTTTAACCCAAAGACTTTAACTATTATTTAACAGGGCAAGGAGCCCATTAAGATGCTTTTGTTGGTACATGGTTGAGTGGTCTAATATTTTACTTGTAAATCGTTACTTGTTACTACTCACTTGTCACACGTTACTTGTCACCCGTCAATTAAGCTATGAAATCTTTTAAATGCCAAATGTGTGGGGAATGTTGCTATGGTGAAGGCGGCATTTGTGTCGAAGAATATGAAACAGAAAGAATTTCCCATTTTCTTGGGACAACACAGGAAATATTTATCTACGAGTTTTGTGAGGAAAAATATGGGCGTATTTATGTCAAAACCGGCACGGATAACTACTGCATATTTTATGACAAAACAAAGAACTGTCGAATTCATACTGTCAAGCCTAAGCCTTGTTTAGAATGGCCCTATTACCCGGCAATAGTTAGTGACAGAGAAAATTGGGAGATGGCAAAGGATGCATGCCCAGGAATTAATCAGGATTGTACCTTTGAAGAGTTTATTGCGCAGGTTTATTGATATTGTCTATCCACCACGATGTCCTATCTGCCAAAAATTCCTTAACAACGGCATCTCCTTTTGCCAGGACTGCTCTTCTAAATTCCAAAAAATTACGCCCCCATTCTGTACTATATGCGGCACGCCATTTATTTCAGAGGTTGAAGAGAATCATCTATGTGAAAATTGTCTGAGAAAAAGGCCCTCTTACGAAACCGCACGCGCCCCTTACCTTTACGAGGGAACCCTCATGACAGCTATTCATAAGTTCAAATATGGCGAAAAGAGCTTTCTTGCCAAGCCCCTTGGCCTCCTTCTGTCTGAATTTGCAGAAAGCTGGGTTAACGGATCTGAAAACCTCTTAACCATACCGGTACCACTTCATCCAAAACGACTGCGAGAAAGGGGCTTTAACCAAAGTCTTCTCCTGGCAAGGCCTATGGCCAGGCAACTGGAAACCGAACTGGACTTTTTATCCTTAAGAAGAATAAGATATACATTACCACAAACAGGCCTAAAAAAAGAAGAAAGGCGAAAAAACGTCCGCGGCGCTTTCCAACTTGTGAACCCTAAGGTTGTCAAAAGAAAAACGGTATTGCTGGTGGATGACGTGGCAACCACCGGAAACACCTTAAATGAATGCGCGCGGGTGCTAAAAAAATCCGGTTGTGAAAAAGTTCTTTGTTTAGCCCTGGCAAGGACAGGAAATTTCTGAAAGAGAGAGGATATGTACCATTACCGTCATAAGATAAAGACCCTTCAACAAACAAAAGAGGAATGCACCCGTTTAAAAGCCTCAGAGAAAAAAATTGTATTCACCAATGGGTGCTTTGACATCCTTCATCCCGGACATACCCGTTACCTTTTTGCTGCACGGGAATTAGGCGATTACTTGGTTGTTGCAGTAAACAGCGATCGCTCAGTAAGAGCCATAAAGGGTTTAAAGAGACCCATCCTCAACGAAAAAATAAGGGCTGAACTACTTGCAGCAGTTAGTTGCGTGGATTGTGTGCTTATCTTTGATGAAGATAATCCCCTTGAGGTAATTCGTTCTCTATTACCCGATGTACTTGTGAAGGGTGGAGACTGGTCAGAAGAAGAAATTATAGGAGCAGATGTGGTTAAAGAGGCAGGAGGGGGGGTAAAGGTTATTCCATATGTAAAGGGATTTTCAACGAGCGACCTAATTAATAAAATCATTGATATATGTAAATAAAGTCAATTTATTTAAAAGCCCTAATTGTTCCAAAATTATGCTTGCCAAATTATAAAAGCCTGATAAATTAACAGATTATGCGCCCATAGCTCAGCTGGATAGAGTGACGGACTACGAATCCGTAGGTCGGGTGTTCGAATCACCCTGGGCGCACCATTATTTTACAATTCGACTAATCAACAGTTTAACACAATACAATGCATTCCTCCCTTTCACTATTTAACTAATCAACAATTCAATAAGGTTTCATTTCTTGTTGACATAACCCATAGCTATCATTTAAGGTTCATATCATGAACAAAACCTGTGAACAAGAAATCAGGTTTCACCTCTTCAAGATCTTGAGCCAGGAAAGTAACCTCACTCAGCGTGATATGGCCAAAAAGATGGGTATCAGTCTGGGTAAGGCAAACTACTGCATTTCAGAGTTAGCAAAAAAGGGTTTTATAAAGATCAACCGCCTTAAGGTTTCAAAAAACAAGATCCGGTATTTTTACATGCTAACTCCTCGAGGGGTGGAGGAAAAGGCCAGACTAACCTTAAGCTTTCTAAATAGAAAGATATCTGAATTCGAGGAAATTAAGCGTCAGATAAAGGAGCTTACACAGGAGGTTGAGGAAAACAAAACAATAAATTTTTCAGAAACAGAGACGCGGTATGTGATGAGAAGGATTCCTTGAATTCTAATGGTAATAAGCTTTACATTTAACTAAAAAACTAATGTAGTTATTGATACTTACGTCTCCTTTCATTCATAAGCAAAGGGCGGAGCCATATCGTCTATAAATCTAAATTTAAGGACGTCATTTTACGCTGAACCGTTCCCTTTTTCACAACCCAATCAACGGGAGAATAATAAAATGAAGCGTTATAGGGCTAAAGGAAAAAAGGAGAAAGTTCTATTAGAGAGGGTTCGCAATGTGATTCAAAGGTCTGATAGTTCTTCAGAAGTCATTCTCTATGGCTCCAGGGCGAGAGATGATGCCGAAACGGAATCGGATTATGACTTAATTATACTGACCAATGGCCCTGTAACGCTCAACAGAGAAGATACTTTTCGTCGTGAATTATATCCAATAGAACTCGAAACTGGAGCCGTTTTCACGGTTATCCTTGTAAGCAGAAAAGATTGGAACTCACCGTTGTATGCAGCAATGCCATTTTATCAAAATGTGCATAGAGATGGTGTTATCTTATGAAAGAAGAGACACGAACTTTGATAACTTATCGTATTGAGAGAGCCCGAGAGTCCCTTGAAGAGGATAAAAAGGCATTATATTTTCATCTTTGAATCAAATAACTCGAGATTCGGTGCTTACCACTTTACATACCGCCAACTGCCTACTCAATACTTCCCGTGCTCTGCGATTGGCAACCATGAAAGTTATTTAGATTTTTAAGATTGTCCCTTTTTACGGTAGTCCCCCAGTCCACAGGCATCCCCCTTTACATAATGTCCCTTTATAAAATTATTGACAACTGGCAGGAAATATGGGAAAGATCTTTTAGTTTTTTTGTCCCCATTACATTAAATTCCTTTTCCGATAATTTGACAAGCTTGGAGAAATGAGATGCTTAAGGCCATAAGGGTAGAAGTAAAACCAGAAGAAATTATTTATGCTGTAAAAATGATGAAAAAGAAAGAACGAGATGCTTTTTTGGTCCTTCACAGTTTTGCGTGGGCCATACTAAATATAGTGGCGTATTGGGAT
>CAYRFN010000172.1:0-8425 GCA_964423495.1 uncultured Desulfobacteraceae bacterium | reverse complement strand
AAATCACTACATATTCCCCTTATTTTTATCAACTAATCTGGAGATGATCCAGAAAGTTTAATCCATACGGTGGGCGATTGCAAGTATCACCTAAATTGAATTCCAAGGTAGAGCAAGAGGAAGATCGCTGGTTGCTTAGATAAAACCTATCCCTTCACACACCGAATGGCTCAATTATTTCAATTTATCCAATGCCAGCTCGCCACCGATACCGACATTTTCAAGCTCGTCTTCCTTGATCATCACGATAACGGATTCCCGGGGCACCTCGTAGAGTTCAACCATAAGGTCTGCAAGTCTGGCGACCAATTTCCTTTTCTTGTCAATATCGGGTTGTTTGAGCGCATTGACCTGTATAACGGGCATAATGCCTTCCCTCCTTTCATCCCAGGGTAATTATCTTTTTCCTGATGCATATCTGGCTGCGTTCTCCCCAGCAATGCGTCCGGAATTCACGGCAAACCCAAAAGCGCTTCCAGCCAGATCTCGACCAGTATAGGTATCCCCTTGCCAGCCCCCGGTGTCGACACCCGCGGCGTAAAGACCGGGTATGGGGGTTCCCTGGGTATTGAGTACCTCCATATGGTGGTTAATCTTTATCCCGCCGATTGTGCCTAAAAAACCTGAGTGACATTTGAGGGCATGGTAAGGGGGTGTCTCTAAGGGCATAAGATACTTGGGGTCTTTGACAAACATCTCATCGAGTCCTCTGTGGCAGGAGGCGTTGTATGCATTTATGGTGGCCCTTAGGACTTCGTGAGACGCTCTCATCCATTTGGCGATTTCATCCCAGGAATCCGATATTCTTGCGCCTCCCTTGTCTGCCTCTGACCGGAGTTCTTTTTCCAACCTTTCCGGATCGATCTCCGGTTGAAAATAGACAACCTGCCTCTCCATTCCCCAACCCGGGCGCTTCAGTCCCTCGTTGACAATCATTTCTTTAATCTTTTCGTCAAAGAGGGCATAACATATTCTATCCGGTTGCCTGTCTACGGTATTTCCGCGTTCAAAATGGCAGGGGATGTTTTCATCACTGAATCGTTTCCCCATCTTATTCACCATAACTGGAAAGGGTTCTGCGGCAATGGCGCTCAATAGGAACGACGCCGGTACCCGAGGACCGCTAAGAAGCAGTAAGCCAAGGCCTTCGGTAGCGGCCCCTATTTCAATGCACATGAGCAGCCCGTCGCCCATATGAGGTATGGCGGTCAGTTCCCTGTTCTCCGCATAAGAGGAATATTTCTCCATTAGTTCTTTGTTCCCTGCGTATCCTCCAGTGGCAACAATAACGCATTTTGTGCTTACCCTAATCTCTTTTTCCTCTTTTACCGCAATGAGGCTGGACACCTCTCCTTTGTCATTGGTGAATATCTTCTTTGCCCCGGAGTGCTCAAGCATCTCGACGCCGAGTTCCCTACAATTTTTGACTAACAATTTGGTCAACGCAGCACCCCGTCCCTCAGGCCAGTGCAGAACCCTGGGAACCTGATTGGGGAACAAAGGCGGTATCCAATCAAACTTGAGCCCTTTTTCTTCCAACCACCGAACCGTATCCCCTGATTTATATACAAAGGCCCGGACTATGTCGGGATCCGTCTTCCAATGGGAATAGTCCATGGCTTTCTTAAACAGTTCTTCCTTTGGGGCCTCGATCATCATTCGCTTTTGAACCGGACTATCCGCGGCAAAGATGCCCCCTGCGAGAGCCGAATTGCCACCAAAGGCACCCCGTTTTTCGAGCACGGTAACCTTGGCGCCATTTTCCGCGGCCTCAAGGCCTGCAGCCAGACCGGCTCCGCCGCCGCCAACGACGACTATGTCCGTATTCATAATCACCTCCTATACCATCTTAAACGGCAAACTCACGAATCCATATTCTATATAATACACTGAAGGATATGCAGACCGTGATTCTTGTCCGTTACGTAAATATACCCTCTGCTGTCAACAAGAATATCTTCCGACGAAACCGCTAACTCACCCATGGGCAGCGCCCCCAGCCGTTTTTTTGGGTCCGACGGAATGTAATAGGCAATTTCCCTGGGCATGTAAGGATCACTTATGTCGTAGACCCTCAGGCCGGCATTGAAATAGGTGAGGTAGACCCTGTCATCTCTATCTTCAAGGTGAGGATGATAGTGCGGTTCATGCCAGTTGTGGGGCCCAAACCATCCCGGCTTTTCATAGAAGTTTCTGTAGGGAGCACCAGGTGGGGGTTCCGGGATGGGAAAAATAGAGATGAGCCTTGGGTTCTTTTCATCGGAAATATCTACGACACCGGCAAAGTTAAGCGGCATCGGCGGTTTGACGCCGAACTTTGTTTCAACTTCTATCTGTCCGATCCCTTCGCTGCTCACTATGACGAAATCTCGCTTTGAAAGCGGAAGGGCCGTATGGCAGGCTATAGGACTTCCCATGGGAGGATAAACATCAAGTCGGCTCAATAACTTGGGCAGGGACATGTCCGAGATATCGAGAATCACCAAACCAGCATCACTATAGCTGAGAAATGCACGGTCTCCCTTAGGATACGGAGGCCCATGGAGGTTTACCAGGGGTTTTGTCCACTCCGCCCCTCCGGCGGCCCACTGCTCCGGCAGCCACCATCTCCCCGCTTCCACAGGGTTGGTGGGGTCATCGATATCGACGATACGGTAGATATTCCCTTTGAATCCTGGAGCAGCGGCCGAGAGATGGACATACCGGCCTCCATCATAGTAATTTCGGTGTGTTCCGGTCGCCCCGGTCTTCCAGTGAGAGAGATGTTTCGGATTGACGGGATCTTTGACGTCCCATATATATATACCCTCTTCATATGCTTGATCCGGATCAACCTCCCTTACGCCGGGAAAATGTATCTGTTGTTGCAGTTGGGTGATCATTATCCCATCGGCGATCTGTATTTTATTTGTTTCGGTATGACCGGGTCCCTGCATGAACTTGATATACTCGGGATTTGAAGGGTCCGTGATGTCTAAGATGGTCCAGCCTTGATGCCAGAAGTGTGCAAGATAGAGATACCACCTTTCATCGACCACCTGCATGGCCATCTGAAATCCCGGTCTGGACTCAAGGTCGTGATAACCGACCAGTTCAATATTTTTGGCAACTCCATTTTCCATTTCCAATCTTTCTCCTTTCGTAACATTTTGGCTTTTTGAAATTGATTGATAATTGTGACCTTATTTTCGGCTCCCACTTGCAACATCATCCTCTCTATGGGAAATCCGCTAAAGGGGATATTGATGTGGCCTCATGGTCAATTGCTAACCTCCTAAATAGGCCTTTCTTACTCGCTCATCATTGGCCAGTTCTTCTACAGGTCCTTCACCCACTACCAGACCGACTTCCAGGATATAGGCCTTTTTTGCGAGACTGAATGCCATACGGATATTTTGCTCTACCAGTATGATGCTTATCCCTCTTTTTTCGATATCTCTTATTGCCTGACTGATCTCCTCCAATACCAAGGGGGCCACCCCCATACTCGGTTCATCCATTAAGAGCAACTTGGGTCTGGCCATCAAGGCGCGGGCGATGGCCAGCATCCTCTGTTCCCCGCCACTTAGAGTCCCGGCCCGCTGTCCACTCCTTTCCTTTAGGATAGGAAAATGCTGGTGTATACCATCAAGGTCTTGAGCGACCTGAGATTTATCTTTACGCAAATAAGAGCCCATTTTTAGGTTGGCGAGCACTGACATGGGGGAAAAAATCATCCCTCCCTCAGGGATCTGGACAATCCCCATTTTGACAACCCTGTGAGCCGGTATCCCATCAATCCTCTTGCCCTCAAACAATATCTCGCCAGAGACAGGCTTTCTTAGGCCGGAAACCGTTTTGAGGATCGTTGACTTGCCGGCACCGTTGGCGCCCACGACGGAAACCACTGAACCCTGATCAACGACTATGGAAATGCCCCTTAATGCTTCTGCCCTGCCGTAGTTTACTTTGAGATTCCTTATTTCAAGCAACATCCGCTTGGGTTCCCTCTCTTCCCAGATAGGCCTCAATCACCATATTATTCTCCCGTATCTCCTCTGGGAGTCCCTCGGCAATCTTTTTCCCGTGGTTCAACACCACTATGCGATCACACAAATTCATTACCGTCCTCACATTATGGTCAACCAAAACAATGGTCACTCCTGTATCCCGTATCTGCCTGATCATTCCGCTCATGGTTTCTATTTCCTCTTGATTCATGCCCGTTACCGGTTCGTCCAGGAGCAACAGCTTCGGGTCCGCGGCCAGGGCGATACAGACGCTGAGGACCATCTGGTAGCCGTGAGGCAGGTTTTTGGCCAGCTCGTGCTTCTGGGGTTCCAGGCCCAAAAAACTGAGGATTTCCGTGGCCTTTCCTCTCAGATGCTCTTCCTCTCTGAGGGCGGAAGGTGCCCGGAACCACCTCTTCCAGAAAGGCGTTTTGTAGCTCATATGGCAGCCGGTAAATACATTTTCAAGCACCGATAGGTCCATAAAAAGGGTGGTGGATTGAAAACTTCGACTGATGCCTCTTTGTGCAATATCGTGGGCTTTCAGGCCTGTGATGTTATTACCATCCAGGATCACCTGGCCGGCTGTAGGGGGGAAAACCCCACTAATTGCATTAAATAAAGTGGTTTTTCCCGATCCATTGGGCCCTATGACCCCCAGTATCTCGGAATGAAAAATATCCATGTGGATGTTCTCCAGAGCGACGAGACCTCCGAAATGTTTGCTTAATCCTTTAACCTGGAGGATAGCGCTTTCCATAGTTCTACTTTCCATTCGTGAGAAATGATTTAAGGGCGCTACCTATTCTGACTATGCCCTTTCCGGAAGGGACAGACCCCTTTAAACCCAGTAGACTCATCAGACCATTGGGCAAGAAGATAATAAGCAGGATGATTAAAAACCCGGTAATTATCGGTTCCATCTCTTCTGTAATGCGTAGAAACTCAGGGACCAGTGTCATGATGACAGCACCCACTGCCGGACCTAAAATGGGGAACTGCAGGCCTCCTAGAATGGCATAGATATGTACGTAAATCGTCGTAAATATGTCAAAGGCGTCGGGAATAACGGCCCCTATGTAATGGGCATATAAACTGCCCATATATCCGGCGACGACAGAGGCAATCACAAAGGCGAGCAGTCTATATCTAAAAACGTTGACGCCCACGGCTTCGGCCAACTGCGGTTTTAGGTCGATAGCGATCCAGGCCCTGCCGGTCCAGGCCGCATACATGGCGGAAAATGCCAATATGGTGACAAATAATAAAAATAACATCAGATAGTAAAAAGGAGGCTTGGAATCAAATACGATTGTGCCAACAAAGGGGATCGCAATGGGATCCGGCGGAGGTATAGCATCGATGCCTTGATACCCCCCCAGCCAGCTGATATTGCCGAAAACGGTAACTACCAGCATACCAATGACCGCAGTAAGCATAAGGAATCCAAACCCAGCGTTCCTTACAACGAGATAGCCGACGATGAAGGCAATTATTCCCACGATGGCGGCTGAGGCTGGCAGGGCAAGCCAAAAGGAAAGCCCCCCCCGCATGACAAGCAAAGTCGATGCATAGGCCCCTAAACCCCAGAAAGCCGCTATGGCCAGACTTATTAGGCCTGTTCTTAACATCAGGACAAAGGTCATTGACAGGACGATATTCATGCCCGCCATAATGAGCAGATGGAGGTAATAGGGAGACTCCACTACCAATGGCACCAGTGCCAGAACGATAACCAGTGCTAAGAAACCAAAGACTTTGAAGTGCCTATTCCTTCTATTTTTAGACATCCATCCCCGTCCCGCGTCCAAGGAGACCTCCAGGCCTGAAGAATAAAAGAATGCCGACGATGAGAAAAAGCAGTATATGGGCCAGACCGGCCGTGTAATATTGGCCGAAACTCATGGTCAGGCCCATGATGAGCCCGCCGAGAACGGCCCCGAACAGACTGTCCATGCCCCCGAGCATCACAACAATGAGAATTGATAAAATAATCTCTTGACCCATTTCAGGATAGGCCCCATACACGGGAACCATAATGCCCCCGGCAAAGCCAGCAAGGGCGCCGCCGACGGCCATGGTCACCAAATATATCCTGTCCGTGTCCACTCCCATGAGAGACGCAGCTTCGGGATTAAAGGATACGCTTTGCATGGCCCTGCCTATATTTGTTTTTTCGTACACAAAGAAAAGGGCCAGAGTTATGACGAGCGCAAGTGCCATGAGCACCAGTTTCTCGACGGAGACATTGATGCCGGCGAAATGAACCATGCCCGGAAATATTGTTCCGACCCCTCGCGGCGATGTTCCGAAAAGGACCAGGCCGGCCTGCCCCAGCACCATCATCAAGCCAATGGCCGCGACGATCATGGCGAGAAATTGTCTCTCCAAATATTGAATGTAATGGAAAATGAGCCGATAGCATATCAGTGCCAATATCGTGGTCGTCAATACAGACAGGCAAAGAGATACCGGGAAGGGAAGTTTCAGTAGGATTGAACCGGCCCAAACAACATAAGCCCCGATCATGAAGAACTGACCATAGGCGATAAAAAATATTCTGGAGACACTCAGGATCAAGACCAGACCTGCCGCCAGAATGACATAGATTAGCCCCATCCCCATGCCGTCAACGATTAATTGAATAAATAGGGTCAAAATAGGGGCTCCTCTTTATGACCAATGAGGATAAAAACGGTTCAGGACTTCGAAATGGTGAGGCTGGACCGAATGGATTGATTCGGCCCAGCCTCCCTTTTCCGCCAGGCCAGTTGACCATTTATCGGAACTCACTTTTTACTGACTACCAGCCACGGAATTTCTTGTTATACTCATAGGCTTCCCCTACGGGAATGTAGTCTATCTTTTTCGCCTTTCCACCGGTGATCGTCTTAACGTTCCAGGCTATGACTATATCACAGGCCCTTTTGTTCCCTTGGTCCGGGCGTGGAACCATCATGGCTTTTCCATTGGGACTCACAAAAGTAATCCCTTTATCCATGACCGCTTTGACCTTTTCGGTATCAAGGCTCTGGGCCTTCTCTATTCCGGCCATCATAAGATACCAGGTCGTCAGGAACAGGACATCAGGATCAGTCCATTTCCCTTGTTTGGCGGTATAGGCATCTATATATGCCTTGGCGACCGGCGGCGGATCATCAAGTTCAGAATCGTTCATACCGCCGAGAAATCCCTCCACAACTTCAGCCGGCGCAAAATGCAGTACATGGGCTGCCGTTAGGCCCTGCGGACTAAAGATTACCCCCCTGAAGCCTGCCTGATATGCGCCCTTCATGACAGCGGCGTCCCTTGGCGGGCCGCCGACTTTTGGACACAGGATATCCGGATTCAGATTTTTTACCTTGGTGCCTATTGCGCTGAAATCTTTTTGCGTTGGCGGATAGATAATGCCTTCAAGGACCTTCAAGCCGAAGAGTTCGGTTATTTTTTTGACCTTTTCAGTTTCAATGTGGCCCATCTTGTGGTCCGGCGCTGTGGTTACAACGGTCTTTAGGTCCGGTCGATTCTTTGAAAGCCATCCCCATAATGTAGCCCCTTGATTTGTTACGGCCGCCCCCTGGTAGCAGTATTTGTACTCCGGGTTCAATATGGCGGGAGCGGGAGAAACGGCGCAGACCAGCACCTTGTTTTTTTCGGTGACCGGCAGCCACGCATCTACGGTCTCGTCACCAAGGATAAATTTGACCTTGTCCTGATAAACAAGCCTTTCAACCGCCCCTTTAGCGACACTATGTTTCATTTTTGAGTCATGGGCGATGATCTCGATCTGATATTTTTCTCCCCCGACATCCAGCCCCCCCTGTTCGTTCGTCACCTCCGCAAGTATTTTTACACCCCTCACTAAATCGAGCCCCAGTGGCCATCCGAGCCAGCTCACGACCCCGATTTTCAGTGTTTTCGGTGCCCCATGGGCAGACCCGAGCATAAGTGGGCTAAAAGCCAGCATTACAGCCATGAAGACCACCCCAATTAACCCCGATCGTTTTTTGTTTCTCATCTCATCCTCCTTTCCTTAGTATGTTGACAATTGAGTTGATAAGAAATTCCTTATTTTGACAGATATGGTCAAACTCTAAGTATTCGCTTGTTAGGTGAGCTGCCAACATAGAAAAGCAATGCAGCCGTACAAAACTACTCAGGAGTTTGGGTACTGTCAAGTTTATTGTGTAAACACCCGCTTCTGGACACCGGCGGTCCGCACGGCGTTGGGGTATTTCCTGGCAAGAGCGTGGGGCAGGTAGACTTCGTCGTATCCGTTGGCAAGACAACAGGAATCTTGACCTTCCTGGCCGCCCGTTCGGCGTTGATTTTCTCGTTCAGTGGTTGCTTGAGTACATGTCTGTATAGAAAGACCAGCGCATTCCAGGTAGAAGCACCGGTTACCCGGCGCTCCCCCCACAGACCCGGACTTGAAG
>CAYRFN010000171.1:0-8503 GCA_964423495.1 uncultured Desulfobacteraceae bacterium | reverse complement strand
GGGCATTTCGAGTACTTTTATTAGAACTGGAAAAATAATTACACTTGATTAGGGACTAGTTGTATCCGAGAATATATCGTTTGTATTTCATCAAAGATCTGATAGGCAACCGGATGAGAAGGAGGTTCATAGCCTGGAGTTGGCTCAAGATATACACCCATTAAATGGCCGTAAAACATACCGAGTGAACTTTCAAGATAGGCCCAGTCAGAACAAATACTTCCAATAAGCGCCGCCAACTCGGGTCTCTTTAGTAAAGTACCCGGTCCTGCCGAAACTGATTTTCCTGCTAATAATGGATGAGCCATGTTCTTATCCTAACGGGCTCTTCAGCCGCAGCGATCAACTGTCGGCTGAAAGAGCAAGGTTAGCCTCTTTTTCACAATAGACGATACGATTATTTGCAACTTACGTGATCAATCTTCTTCTCCAGGCATATCAAAATAATATACATCCTCTACTTTGAAACCCGGTATGCTTAAGGTCGCCAGAAAGTCGCGATATTCCCTCAAAGAGTTATATGGGCCATGGGTACCCTTCATGGCGTTCCATTTATTGGCTGCGCCATAATCCATGATGTAGAGCTTACCGTTATGATCAAATGCGGTGACCCAATGGTGTGGTTGCCCGAAAGCGTTTTTTATAAATACCCAGCGAGCATTATATTTCGGGTTTATTTCATTTAATGTTTTCAGTGCAAAGTTGGCAGAATCTACGCAGTAGCCGCTGCGATTCCTGAATAATTTTTCTGGTTTCCGTGCAAGTAGCCCAAAGGGGCCTTGATGTTGAATGCGTTGTAGAACGGTTCTCTGCCGGTCGTAGTCAAAATAAAAATTATTATTCAACCATTTCCCAACATCTTCATATGAATCCCATTTTGTAACCGTTTCCTTATAAGTTGCACTCATGCAGGCTGTTAGAGATAGCAACAAAAAGAGAATGATATAAAGCCTATTCATATTAGCTCCTCCTTAATTTGCCACCCGCTTACTGCTCATCAGGCTAAAAAGTGATCTTAAGGCTAACATTTATATTAACTATCCGGCGTGTTTTTGTTCCATCATCACGAAAACTTGATTTGTAGTTAACATACATCAAAAACGCGATTAATTCAACAAATCGAAATTATTGTAAAAAATCAAGATAGTTAATAATGCTTAAATATTTTTTCCAGCTTTCTTGAAATTCAAAAACCGGTTAGAATTTGTTCCATATAGGGTTTTTAACTAGCCGGCTAGTTTTCATTCCAGAAGAGGAGGGGAAAATGGAAAAATTTGTTAACTATCTGAATGCAAAGAAAATAGTTCATGGAAATAAGGTTCAGTTTTATAAAATGTGGGTCTCTAAATTCATCAAATTTTTAAATATGAAGCCTTTGGAGCAAACCTCAGATGATGAAATTAGAGCTTTTATCAGTAAGTTATCTAAAAAATACCAGCAATGGCAGGTTGACCAGGCAGCTGAAGCGATCCAGATATATCTTCATTACAAAAATAAGAAAAATGAAACGCATGTGATCCAATCTGAAAACACAAATGACCATTGGAAGAATGCTTCAAATGAGATGATCAATATGCTGCGCCTAAAACAGTTATCCAAAGAAACTGAAAAAAGCTACATGTATTGGCTTCGTAATTTCTATCGCTTTTTAAGTGGTCAATCTCCTTATTTAGTTGATGGCGTGCATGTAAAAAGATTTTTAACTTATCTTGCAGTTGATCGAAAAGTTGCACCAGCGACACAAAACCAAGCCCTCAACGCTTTACTATTTTTCTTTAGACACGTTCTTGAAAAGGAACACTCGGTGACATTTCTGATTCAGTTAGAGCCAAGAAAAAACGCCGACTTCCTATTATCCTAACCATGGAAGAGACTACACGGTTGTTTTCCCATTTGTATGGAATTCACCTATTAATGGCTCAAATCATTTATGGGGGTGGGCTTAGGCTTAAAGAATGCATAAAACTAAGAATCAAGGATATTGATTTTGACCGTCAGTGCGTAAGAGTATTTGGCAAAGGTGATAAAGAAAGAGAAACACTATTGGCTGAATCTATAAAAGATGCACTCCAAAGCCATATAAAGGCTATCAGGAATCTTTACGAAATTGATAGAAACAATGACACAGCTGGAGTAGAATTGCCTTATGCGCTTGAGAGAAAGTATCCTAATGCTGGTAAGGAATGGGGTTGGCAGTGGCTTTTCCCATCTGCCGGATTATCGGTTGACCCAAAATCAGGAATTGTGCGAAGATATCATATTCATCCTGGCAATCTTCAAAAGCACCTAAAAAAAGCAGTTTTAAAATCAGGTATTACGAAGAAGGTTTCTGCTCACACTTTGCGACATAGTTTCGCAACCCATCTTTTTGAATCAGGCTATGATATCCGAACGATTCAAAATTTATTAGGGCATGCGAGCCTCAAAACAACGATGATATATACCCATGTGGCTGCCAAAAACAAAATGGGTGTGAAAAGCCCTCTTGATTTGTTGTAATCTTATCAAGTCAGAGGATCTGAAAATTATTAATATATCGGAGTTGTGATATCTTGCCAGACCTCCAGCCATCCTCCATTATGGGTTCCTTGCACATATCTAAATCATATCATAATAATTTAATAGTTGGCTCACTTTTTTGTTAACCTAAAGAGAAGGAGGTAAAGTCATGCAAATTTCACAAGCTATAAAAGTCTGGCTGGAGTATCACAAATCCAATTTCCAAAAAAAATACGGTTAGGGCTTACGAGGCAGTTCTCTCCAAATTCTGCCAGGAATTCGGTTCTAAAAATTTAGATGAGATCACCTCAGACCATGTCCTATCGTTTCTGAACAGGATTACGGAAGGAACAAAACAGCAAACCAAACGGACACGATATTCTCATATCTCGGCATTCTTTAATTTTATCAGAAATAACATTGATCAGAATTTGTTTAATCCATGCGATACCCCAATGATGAAAAAACTGTTCAGGAATAAGGGGATGGCTCGCTGGAACACTATTGAAAAGGATACCATTGACGAAATCATCTTCAAAACGTCGAAACCCAGAAACCGCCTCATACTTGAACTCATGGCCCGAGGTGGGATGAGAATCGGAGAAGTTTTAAAGCTGACGTCTAATGATATCAACGAAAAAAAGCTTACTCTGAGAGATCCCAAAAGTGGTAGAGAGCAGGAGTTTGTTTTTATTCCACAGAAGGTGGCGGACAGGCTAAAGGATTATGTGAAAGAGAATTGTGTCCAACCTGATCAACGTGTTTTCCCAATCTGCTATGAGGCCGCCAGAGCCATGGTGGAGAAAGCTGGGGATATGGTTGGGATTAAACTGAGACCACATGATTTGAGGCGCCATGCTGCCACCCATGCATCGCGTTCTGGTGTTCCGGTGGAGATTGTGAGTAAGGTGATTCTGAGGCACGCTAATTTATCGACTACCCAACGCTATTTGGGGAAAGTCAGTGATGTGGAAGCGATGAGGTGGATTGACAATCTTTACTCTTAATCCAATCAAATCAGGGTGGAGGCCGAGAGGGCTTCACCCTGGGAATCCTCTTTAGATATGTTGGGAATATCTCAAAATTTTAAGCAGTTGATATTTGCAGGACGATAGCAGCTATCACAGATTTCTTAAGGTAAAGGTTTCGAATACTCAATGTAGGACTATTTGGATTCTCGCTATTCAATTTTGTTGCAAAAGGTCTTGGTTATAAGGTATTCAAGAATACATATGGTATTGGAAAGAATATGAAAGGTAGTATGTCGTTTGCATGGATAATAAATTCTTAATTATGCCTATTGACTTAACTCATAAAATTCTAACCCTCAAAAGTTGAACTCAATCCTTCACTGATGTTGCTTCACCGATGGGTTTTTTCGTTTTAAATATTATCCTTGTAATTTCGAGATGTTATGGCCATATCTCAGTAAACAATTTAAAAAGCTTATCTGCTTCTAATGAGCTATAAGGCTTTAAGGAAATATTACAGCTTGATTTACTACAAAAGTCTACTCGATGTAAGAACGATGTGTTATCAACGAGTTTCACTTGGCCGCGGCTACGTTATGAACTAAGTCAATAGGCATTTTCTTAATTTTATGAGAAGATTTTGGGACGCCTATCACTTCTAAGGGAACAAAAGTCGAACTTATAGATCTCTTTATAGTACTATTTTTCAAGCGGAACCCTCACCGTTACTAATATGAAGGCCGTTTTGGAGGAAGTCGGAGCAACACTGAACGATGTGGTCTTCATGAGAATGTACACTACCGACGTGGATGAGTGGATAAAAACGATGGCATGGAGGATCGAGAACTATCCTGAACTCTGGGGCAAAACCCTGGGCGACCAAACCGCAGCAGCCCAAACCCTGGTCGAGGTGAAAAGACTGGGCATCAAAGATGTGATGATGGAAATAGAGACGGTGGCAGCAATATAGGCCCTAAAAATCGAGCAAAGGGGGCCAGGTAAATAATATTAAAAATCCTTTTGAAAAAAATGTGATGAGTCACGGTATTTCGCCGTAGGATGGTGCCGGAATTCGAGGATGGGTCTGATTGTTGGAATTATCGCGCCCGCAGGGCGAGGTATTTAGTTTTTTTGATAAAACAAATCCTGTTTGAAAGGAAGGTGGTAAAGATGCGTGTTTTAAAACCCTTTGATTATTTTGAACCTGGAAGTGTTAAGGAAGCATCAGAGTTGCTTGACACCTATGGTGGAAAGGCACAGGTGCTCGCCGGCGGAGTCGATCTTATACCAAGGATGCGTATGGGCAAGAAAGAGGCCGATTACCTGGTAAATATCCAGAAGATCCCGGGACTGGAAACAATCGAAGCGGCCGGAGCGAACGGCCTGAAATTCGGCGCCATGGCCACACTTCATTCCCTGGAAACGTCAAAGGCGATACAGGACGATTACCCTATTCTTTATAAGGCGATTCATCAAATATCCTCCGTTCAGACCAAGTTTATGGGGACGGCCGTGGGCAACATCTGTGTCGCAACGCCGGCCTCCGACGTCGCCACCGCCCTTTTCGCACTGGGTGCTGAGTTGACGATTGAAGGAGTGGATGGTGAAAGAAAGGAATCCATGGAAAAATTCTATGTCGACTATGATCGCACCTCGCTGCAGAAAAACGAGATTGTCACCGAAGTCTTCCTTCCACGCCCTCCTGACGGAACAGGCACCGCTTTTATGAATCTTATTCGGACCCATGCCGATATTGCCAAGGTCAGCATAGCCGTAGCCATAACGGTCAAAGACGGGGTTTGCCAGGACGTCAAGATAGCGGTCGGAGCTGCGGCGCCCACCGTATTCAGGGCGATAAAAGCGGAAGCGGCGCTCAACGGTCAAAAGGTTACCCCCGAGGCGATAAATGAAGCGGCCGATACAGCCGCCGGGGGAACCAAACCCATCACCGACCTCCGCTCTACGGCTTGGTACAGGAGGGAAATGACAGGGGTTCTGGCCAGACGGGCACTGGAAAAGGCATTGCAACAGGTAAAGGCTTGAGGCAAGGAGGAAAATACAGTGAAAAAAGAAATTGCAAATTTCAAGGTAAACGGCCGGTCCTATGAAGTATTGATCACACCAAACATGACCCTTTCCGAACTGCTGAGAGAGCAGTTGGGACTGACTGGGACAAAGAACGCCTGCGGCGCCGGAGAATGCGGTTCATGTACGGTTCTTATCGATGGAAGACCAACCCTCTCATGCTCCACATTAGCCATAGCCGTTCAAGGCAAAGAGATTTTAACCATTGAGGGGTTATCCAGGGGCACTAAGCTTCATCCCCTTCAGAAGGCATTCATTGATGCCGGTGCCATACAATGCGGGTTTTGCACTCCCGGCATGATAATGACGGCAAAGGCCATGTTGGACGCGAACCCTAACCCGAACAGGGATCAAGTCAAAGAGGGGCTGGGTGGCAACATCTGCCGTTGCACCGGGTACGTAAAGATCATAGATGCGGTAATGACGGCGGCTGATACCATGAGCAAAGGAGGTAAATAATATGACTGAAAAGCTATCAGTGGTTGGAAGGCGTGTCCCCCGATGGAGGGCGCATGACAAGGCTACGGGAACTGCTAAGTTCTTAGCGGATATAAAATTGCCGGGGATGCTGGAGGGAAAGATTCTGTTCAGCCCCCATGCTCATGCCAAGATTCTAAAGATAGATACATCAAAAGCTGAGAAACTCCCCGGGGTCGAAGCCGTTATTACCTGGGAGGATGTGCCTAAAAATCTATTCAACCCGAACAAACTGGATCTGATCCTTGTTCACCCCGAATTGGAATTTAAAGATACCTATGTCCTGAGCGAGAAGGCACGTTTTGTTGGGGATAAAATAGCGGCCGTTGCCGCGGTCGATGCCGCTACCGCCCAGGAGGCATTGGAACTCATCGAAGTTGAATATGAAGTGTTGCCTGCTGTTTTCGATCCCATGGAAGCCATGAAGCCCGGAGCGCCCAAAGTACATGATTATGCCGAAAACAACATCTCAGTCCACTTCGATTTTCCCGTCGCCTGGGGTGATGTGGAAGCGGGCTTCCAGGAGGCTGACATTGTGGTGGAAGAGACATTCCGCACTGCAAAGAACCATATCTGTCAATTTGAGCCCTGCACATGTATGGCCGACTTCGGGGCTGACGGAAGGCTGACGATCTGGTCGCCAAGTCAGCATGCGTTCCTCCACAGAAGGAAGATAGCTGAGATTTTTAATATGCCCGAAGGCATGATAAAGTGGATTACCCCCCATGTGGGCGGGGCCTTCGGCAAGTATGGCAGTCTCAGCGTTGAGCCCGTTTGCGTCGCGCTGGCAAAGAAGGCGGGCCGACCGGTAAAACTGGAGCTGTCCAGAGAGGAAGACCTATTCGCCACCGAGGCCCGGCAGAGGTATGTCTCGACAGGGAAAATAGGTTTGAAAGAAGACGGGACCATAACAGCCCTTCAGGAGAAGATCATTGTCGATGGCGGCGCTTATTACACGCATAACTTTTCAACAACTGCGGTCAATATGGGTGGTTTCCTCGGGCTCTACCGTTGCCCAAACGTGGCCGCAGAAGCAACTTGTGTTTACAGCAATGTTCATCCGACCGGCGGCGTGCGGGGTTATGGGAACCATGAGGGAACCTGCATGCTGGAACAGCTCATCGACAGGGCTGCCGACAAGCTGGGAATGGATCCTCTCGATCTGAGGTTGAAAAATGCAAAGAAGGCCGGCGATCTTTCTTCAACCGGCATTCCAATGGAAACCTGCACCTTTGAAGAGATGATCAGGCTGGGCGCTGAAAAAATAAGATGGAAGGAGAAAAGGGCGCGTAAAAAGGAGGACGGGCCAAAGCGGTACGGCATCGGAATGGGGATAGCGATGGACGTGAGCGGCGCCCAGCCCCATAACATCCAACATAGAAATGCCTACATAAAATTTAACGAAGACGGATCGGTCAATTTACTCGTGAACGCAGCTGATTTAGGTCAGAATATTATCGGGGCTATGGCCCAAATTGCCTCTGAAACTCTCGGTCTGAACTACGAGGACATCCATGTCGTAACAGGAGATACGGACAGCACCCTGTATGATATCGGACAGCACGCCAGCGGCGGTTGTTATCAAATTGGCAATGCGGTTATTAACGCGGCAAAGGAAGCCAAAAAACAACTTCTTGAACGGGCTGCAAAAAAGCTGGAGACAGCGCCCGAGGACCTGGAGGTCAGGGAAGGACGTATTTGCGTTACATCAGACCCGGAGAAGACGATTACAGTGGCCAAGGTCTCCAGGGAGGCTATGTATAATTTCGAAGGAGAGCACCTGAATATCTCTGGCCAAGGCTCCTTTTCACCAGTCCAGAATCCTCCGCCCTTTTCGGTTGTTTTTACCGAAGTCGAGGTGGACACCGAAACCGGAGAGGTCAACGTATTGAAAATGTTATATGTCGCGGATCCCGGAAGGGCGATAAACCCCGCAACCGTTGAAGGCCAATTGGAAGGCGCCATCGCACAGAGCCTGGGCTATGTCTTGACCGAGGAATATGTGAGCAACAGGGAGACCGGCGCCCTTGAAAGTGACAACTTTAACACCTATAAAGTGCCGTCAACCCTGGATATGCCTGAGACGGAAGTGGTTCTTTATGAGGAGCCTGTTCCCTCGGGTCCCTTTGGTGCCAAAGGCATAGCCCAGGGCGCGATGATTGCCGTCACGCCATCCATAGCCAATGCCATTAATGATGCCGTGGGAGTATTCATCACGGACATGCCGGCGACTGCGGAGAGGATCCTCGAGGGTCTAAAAAATTAAGTAATGGATTTTTTTAAAATGTCCTCGATGGGGGCTGAATTTTCAGATCTTCTCCCACCTGTAAATCATTTGGGGAGGGATTCCCGATGTCTTCCTGTGTCCTGCTTTCAGGTATAGGCGATTCGCCCTAGAACGCCTACGTATAGATTTAACAGCGATTTTCGCATTGCTAAATCACATCAGAGCTATGACTATAGTTTTTTGA
>CAYRFN010000170.1:0-8515 GCA_964423495.1 uncultured Desulfobacteraceae bacterium | reverse complement strand
AACCAGCAACCAATTTTTCGTTTTATGAAAAGAGAGCCCCATGTCCTGCCTTTCTTTATCTGATCCATGGTTAACACCCAGGGGCTTTCGATCCAGTCATAGGAGGGACGAATTTCTTAAAAGAGAGTCCCATGCCCTTCTAAATGCGAAGTCTTTTGAACGTTACCAACAGTTTAGATTTTTGAAAATATGTAGGACAAGGGCATGAGGTTCTCTTTTAAGAGCCGAGAAATTGGTTGCTTGACCGTGAATATTCCTGCTGCCTGAGGCGGGCGGAGAGGGTGCTATGTTTGATGCCCGGACATAAATCCAGAAAGTCCGCTGTCCGCCTTAGTTTATCGGACCGCTAAGTTCAACGTGCCTGCCTATTTGGTTTCTTTAAAGAGAACCTCATGCCCTTGTGATTAGCTTATGATTTTTTCAAAGAGCTAAAGTATTAAGAAAAATCAAAAGATTTCTTAGGAGTGGTGAATGAAAACCGTAAGTTCATTACTGGATCAAGAATGGTATGAAAGATATAAACTAATTTCAAAGCTCAACATTCGCAGCTCAATCTACGATGTTACTAATAAGTGTAATTTGCGATGTAAGGGCTGTTTCTTTTTCTCTTCTGATGAGCACAAGGCAGCCGTAGAGGAAATGGATGTAAAAGAATGGGGGGCATTTATTGACAGAGAAAAGGAACGCGGAGTTAATCTTGCCATTCTAATCGGTGGAGAGCCGACTTTGTATCTGGACAGAATAGAGGCATTCTACAACCGGCTACCGACCTTTTGCGCCACCAATGGTCTGATTAAAATTCCCCGAGACAGATTCCCGGATATGATGCTGGGTATTTCCCTATGGGGAGACGAAGAGGATGAAAAGATACTTAGGGGCAAGGATACATTCAGCATTTCCAGCAAGAATTATGAAGGAGATCCTAATGTTTATTATCTTTATACCCTTACACCTAAACAGATTGGCAAAATTGAACACATTATGCGGAAAATAAATGATGTCGGTCTAAAGGTCCACATGCAATTGCTCTCCAATGATGAAGGTGTAGACGGTTTTAGCTGGGAATCGGAGCAGCTCAATGACCTGCGGGTTGAAATGGACACCATGCTGGACAAATATCCGGACACCGTAATATCTTCAAAATATTATCATGAGATTATTACTACCGGGAAGATGTTTGAACGTACATTTGGCTGGAACGAATGCCCTTCCGTCACCCAACCGTTGGATAAGCGCAATCCTCCTCCCAAACGGTTGATAGGGTTTATCCGGTGGGCGTCTGATTTAAGAACCATGCATCGGTGCTGTACTTCGGAAACAAGAGATTGCTCAACATGTAAAGATGGTGCTGCCCATATGAGCTGGGTAATGGTGAATAAGCGGGATCACATTCGTACAAGCCAAGATATCCAGAACTGGATTGAAGTCTATGAGATGTTCGCTAAACTCTATCAGTTTATTCCCTGGTAAAAAGTTCACAACAAAACAATAAGGAATTCACCTATTTTCCTGCTAACAGAATAGAGATTTCAAGACGTCTGCTTATGTCATCTAAGAAAGTTGTTGTCATAGGATATGATGCGGTTTCACCGCTGGGAACAAATATGGAGACCCAATGGGCACTGGCACTCAGGGGTAAGAGCGGCATTGGTGAACTGACGCGGTTCCCACTTACAGATTATTTTCCGGTCCGCATTGCTGGTGAGGTGGATGACATCGACACGGGACCTTATCCCTTTCTAAGTCCGCGCAATTTGGCACTATGGCCCTCTCCGATTTTTAAATACGCAATGCTGGTAGTTCACCGGGCCCTTAAGAAAAGTGGCATAGAAATTACAAAGGAATTATCGTCCAGAGTTGCGATCACATTCAGTTCTGCAGTGGGGGGGCAGGATGCCGTTCTCAAGGCCGACCGTCGCATGATAGCTGAAAACAAGCTTCCTCCTCCTTATACCAATTCTAATTCGTGTATTAATATGGTAGGGGGCAAAATTTCCATTTTAACCCATGCTACCGGTCCGATCACATCTACCATTACGGCCTGTGCCACCGGGGTTACATCGATGATTATTGGAGAAATGTTGCTGGAGCAGGGCCAAGCAGATGTCGTTGTTTGCGGTGCCGTAGATTTTGCCCTTGTGGAGCCCATCGTCGCCGGATTTGCGACCATGAACGGTGCTTATAGCGAAAGGCCGGGTCAGGTCGAGGAACCTGCAAGCAAGGCAAGCCGTCCGTTTTCGATTGATAGAAGAGGATTTGTGGTTTCCGAAGGAGCTGGCTGTATCATTATAGCCACAAAGGAGTTTGCCGCAGCCCATGGTCTGACTTCCGAAATCGAGATAGCCGGATGGGCAATGACCTCAGATGCTTATCATTTTGTAGCTCCTAATTTGAGGACCGTAACTCGATGTATTGCCGATTGCATTGACAATTGCGGCATAACACCTCATGATATTGACAATGTAAATGCCCATGCTGCATCCACTAAAGTCGGTGATGAGGTGGAATATCTTGCCCTAAAGGCAGTATTTGGCGACAAATTGCCGCCGGTCACGGCCAATAAATCGCTTATTGGGCATGCCATGGGGGCTTCCAGCGCGATTGAATCAATTTTCGCCATGGAAGGGATGTTGAAAAGCATCGTGCTGCCGACGATTAATTATACGCCTGACCCTGCAATAGTTATTGATTGTGTGCCAGAGAGTGCGCGTAAACTTGAGCAGGAATATGTATTGAAAAATTCTTTTGGATTTGGCGGATGTAATGCATGTATTGTTTTTCACAGGATATAGTTTTCCAGATAAAGATTTTTAACTGCATTATCGGTCGTTTTCTTGACGATTTACTGTTTTGTACGTTTTGTTTTAAAATCTTCCTCTGGCCTTGAAAAAATAATTGTCTGAAGCTCCATAGAATAAAGTTACAAATGAAGGCACCTAAAAATAGACGCGTATTTGTTGTGGGATACGGAGCAGCCACACCCTTAGGCAGGACCTTTGAAACAACATGGCAGCGGGCGGTCAATGCGGAGGCCGGTTTTCGAAGATTGACAAGATGTCAGACAAATTCACGTGCCAATATTGTAGGCGAGATACCGGACTGGAATCCGATGGCCCTGGACTTTATGGATCCCAAAGAAGCCTACAACTGGAATGCGGACTATGTTTTTTTAACCATGGCCGTTTGCAAAGAAGCCCTGATTGAGTCGGGCCTGGAAATAGATCACGATACCGGTCCCAGGACAGCTTGCCTGATCGGTTCGGCCTTAAACGGGACAGATTCTTATAGAATTGCTATGGAAAATTATGTGAACCATGGGCCGCTAAAAGTTAGTCCCTATCTGCTTCCCAATCTGTGCGCCAATCTGCCGGCGGGCAAAGCCGGTATGTTGTTGGGGTTTACTGGACCGATATTTTCGCCCCAGGGAGCCTGTGCTTCCGGAAATCACGCTATTGGTATAGGAGCCCGAATGATAAGGGATGGGGATTGTGACTTTGTTCTTGCCGGTGGGGTCGACACCTGCCTTATCCCTGAAATTATTCAGGGCTTTGCCAACATGCTGGCAACTATCCGTGTCAGCTCCAAAGATCGAGCATATAATGACCCGGCCCAGGCCTCAAGGCCCTTCAGCATTGACAGAAAAGGGCTTGTGCTTTCTGAAGGGGCGGGAGTTGTGGTACTGGCAGCTGAAGACAGGTTGTCAACTTACGGCCTGACACCAAAAGCTGAAGTGATGGGAATAGGCTGGAACTCAGATGCATATCATTTTACGTCGCCCAATTCCGAAACGATCATTCGCGCCATACGCGAAGCCATAGATGATGCCGGCCTCGAGCCGGTTGATATTAAATATGTCAATGCCCACGGGACGTCAACGCTTAAAGGCGACGCCATGGAAATCAAGTGTTTAAGGACCGTATTCGGTGCCACGCTTGAAAAAATTCCTGTATCTTCGAACAAATCTCAAATAGGGCATACCCTTGGCGCTTCGGCGGCCATTGAAGCCGCCCTGGGTATCGAAGCCATGCAACAGGGGCTGATTCTACCTACGGTTAATCATATACCGGATCCGGAATTCGCGGATGTTGATGTGGTTCCTAATGAGGTTCGTAAACAACGATATGAGTTTTTTCTTTCCAATGCATTCGGATTCGGCGGTACCAACTGTTGTATTGTGTTTAAAGGGGTATAATTTGAGACCGCAACCTTTTGTTCCGGAAATTCTTGATGGGGATGAGCGCTATGTTAGAGATAA
The DNA here is from genome assembly GCA_964423495.1 of uncultured Desulfobacteraceae bacterium. Lineage (GTDB taxonomy): Bacteria > Desulfobacterota > DSM-4660 > Desulfatiglandales > Desulfatiglandaceae > CAYRFN01. The sequence goes on along the minus strand of CAYRFN010000170.1, from coordinate 4,260 downwards.
AATCGGCGGTCTGGTCTGGCACCGCTGCAAGTATCGCACGCTTTATGCCGATACGGATCGCTCCCAGGTGGTATATCATGCCAATTATTTACGTTTTTTCGAATTCGGAAGGGCTTCATTAATGCGCGATGTGGCCTATCCCTATCGTGAGATCGAAGAGAGTGGGTATATATATCCGGTCATTGAAATAGGTGCCAAATTTTTCAGCCCCCTGCTTTATGACGATGCAATCTGTATCCATACCCGCCCCTCGGTACTTGAACGGGTCAGGCTGCGTTTTGATTATGTGATTACCCATGAACTGACCCATGATATAGTCTGCAAGGGCTATACCCGGCACTGTGCTATGAATGCTTCAGGCACGCCGGTGGGAGTAGATGGAAAAACGGTTCATCTATGGAAGATCTTCCCCAAATAACCGAGATGGTGCGTTTGCCGGTTACTATCCATGCGCATCCCTATTTGCAGGATCACTGTTTTGAAAGAAACGCCGTATTGCCTGCGGCAGAAGCCTTACAGCTTCTGGCGACAATAGTAAAGAGCTTTCGGCCTGATACCGATACCACCAGAATGATGGATGCCAGGTTTGATAAATTCCTTTACATTCAGCCTCATAGGACTAAAATTAGTGCATTTTCAGATATTGTGGTGCATGAAAATGACGATATTACTGCCACGCTTCTAACAAAAAACAGATCCAAAAAATCTTCCATCACCCGAATTAAAGAACATGCCACGGTCCGTTTTCCTCGCAAAAAACCGAGTTTTTCGGATCAGCCCCTTGATTCTATCTCTGCCTTGGAGGGGATTTGTGTTGAAATTTCCGCGGATAAAATCTACAGCGAATTAGTAACCTTTGGCCCGGCATATCACAATATTCGGGACATCCTCTATATTTCCGAAGCCGGAGTAATCGCCAAAACCGATGCTCCTGCAAATCATACCAGCTTGGCCCTTCCCGGTCACTTGGGCTCACCTTTTGTCCTTGATGCGGCCTTTCATGCCGCCTGTGTGTGGGGACAGCGGTATGCGCGGGTGGTTGCATTTCCGATAGCAGTTGACAAAAGAGTGATATTAAAGTGTACCAGACCAGGAGAAAAATACATTAATCGGATCCTGCCCATACGAATTGAACCAGGTTTATTGATTTTTGATTTGTGGATTCATGATCAAAAAGGGGACCTCTTTGAAACTGTATCTGGTGTGCGTATGAGAGATGTTAGCTCGGGCCGGCTCAAACCACCGCAATGGATCATTGATAGCTTGAAGGAGAGGCCTCTGGATCATATTAAGCATCACTGCCATGCCATGTCTGTGATCGAGTTAAAGACCGTTTTGCCGCTTGCGGAAAAAACGCTTTCCATGGTTGAACAAAAGCGTGCGAAAAACATGAAAGATAGACGAAAGCGGAGCTATCTTGCTGCTCGACTGGCATGCAAACGTCTTTCCCGGTCTCTGTCTGAAAATGACACAAGGACGCCAGCTGCTTCCATCACAACCATTTGCTCTGACCTGGTGCATCCATGCTGTCCCTTGACAGATGGATCTTCACCCTTTTCATGTGCAGTATCCCATGACGATCGTTTCGCTGTTGCGGTGGCGTCTAAACATCGGATCGGAATCGACGTTGAAAAGATTTCGGAACGAGCTTTAAATCCACGCCGCTTGTATATGAGCGCTGCGGAACAGAGCTTGACACAGGAATCTCGGCTGAATGAAATCGAGGCTTCTGTAAGAATATGGTCCATTAAAGAAGCTGTTGCTAAGGCTTTAGACATTACCATGGCCGATTCGTGGAACCGGGTTCAGGTAATAGATATGGGACGATATAAAAGCAGGGTACAAATAGATAATAGGGACACTTATCCGGTGTTCCATGATACGGTTGATGACCATTTGTTTACAATTGTTAAAATACCATAGAAATTGATACGGTTAAGCATCATATTCATGGTGGCCTATCTGGCGGGCTCCATTAATTTTTCAATTCTTCTTTTTAAGGTTCTGAAAAAGGATGACCCAAGAGAAGGATTTAGCGGAAATCCCGGAACCATCAATGTGTATCGACAGGCCGGGATATTCTGGGCGGCGGTGGTATTGATGCTGGATATGGCTCGGGCCATGGCCATAGCATTAATCTCTGTCAACCTGCTTAAGATGGAACTTATTTCCTGGGCAGGTCTTGGATTGATTCTTGGCAACCGTTTTCCCTGTTTTCATAATTTCCACGGGGGTAAGGGAGTGGCGAATTATCTCGGTTTTTCATTGATTATCATACCGGTTTACGCCGGAATTTCTGCTATGGCCTGGGTAGTCATGTATGCAGTTGTACGTTTTCCGTTCATTGGCTCTTTTGTTATGGTTTTTATTCTGGCGGCAGGGAGTTTGTTTGCCTATGATTTTCATCCAACTGCGACATCAGGTATATTGGCCACGGTGGCGTTGATTTATCATGGGCATAAGCGCAATATTGTTGATTTTGTAGAAAAAAGAAAACGTAGATAGGACAAAAATTTGTTTTTTCGAATGTCAGCCTGATATAGACTAAACAGGAGATTCTAACTGATCAAGTACTTTTACCTATCAATTTTTCTACGGCTATTCGGGTCGCCCACCTAAGAAAAATTTTTGTATACTCAACGCCAGCAAGATACATTCCAAGTAAAAACACTAAATGTGAAAACCCGTACAATGACGGGCCGCCGATGACTATCAACATGGGCTTGTTTAGATAGATGGATATGGCTCCTACTGCACTTATGGCGGGCCATCCAATAATATAGCTGAAGCCGATGGTCGATATTCCAATAAGTGCTCGAGTGGAGGGTTTCTTTTTAAACGCTCCTAAATCGGCTTTGTCCCGTATCGCCGATTGAACATAATTGGTTTCGGCAATTCTTTTGATTATATTCATCTTCATCTGCGTTCAGCCATTCAGGCAGGCATCCTGATCACCGTAAAAATGAAAATCGGTTGAATTTTTCAGTATAAAACTCTATATGTATCTGACCATACGATCAAGTTTTTTTATGCGGAAAAATTAAAAACTTTGTTTAATAACGGTGTCTTAGATTCTGGCCATTACTGGGGATTAGCCACAACTTGTGCTCTCGGTTTGAATATGAAAGTAAAACATGTAATGTTAAAGGTAAGTAAATGCTCCATCGTCCTGCTGTTTCTTATAGGTATTGGTTTTCTGGTTAACGGTACGTTAATTATTGGTTGCGCGCAAACTCCTGTAATCGGAGCACCTGTTGACCATACAAAACTTGCAGATGGAATCTACGAAGGCAGTTACAGAGGTGGACCTAATAAAGCCTTGGTAAGGGTTGCAATTAAAGATAACGAAATTGTCAATATTGAAATAATTGAGCACCAGGCATGGAAGGGCAAAAAGGCCGAATTGCTTATTGTTGAAAGAATAATCACAAGTCAATCAACCAAAGTTGATGCGGTTAGCGGAGCCACCAACAGCAGTCGCGTGATTATGAATGCGGTCCAAAATGCGATTGAAAAAGCTTATCAGAATTGATACATGCCATGTGATTAAATTGATAAGAACTTCCTTAAGAATCTTATTTGACACAGCTTTCTTCCTGTTTTATCGTGTTTTTCATGATCAGAAAGAATATACTATATTGAATATTGAAAGCAGGCAAATTTGCCTTATATGTAAATGTTCGGCCTGTAAGAGATGAATTATGAAAAGGCGAAAACTGCTTCAAAAAATAATCGGTGGTTCTAAAAACATAAGATTTGCAGAGATGGTAAATCTTGTTAAAGGTTTCGGTTTCGAGCTATCGCGGACCGACGGCAGCCACCACATTTTCGTCAGAGCTGATATCCCTGAACTTGTAAATCTTCAGAACGTCAAGGGTCAAGCAAAACCATATCAAATGCGCCAGTTCCTGAAACTGGTTGAGAAACACAATCTTAAACTGGAGGATAATAATGCGGGACTATCATATTAACATTTTCTATTCAGAAGATGACGCCGGTTACATCGCCGATATACCCGATCTTGAGGCATGCTCCGCATTCGGAGATACTCCTGAGGAGGCATTGCGTGAGGCCCAAAAGGCCAAAGAACTATGGATGGAGGCTGCTCGTGCAGAAGGCAAGCCTATTCCGTCGCCAAAATATCGACCGGTTATATACCAGGCAGTATCGGCTTGATATTACACAGAAGATTTGAAGTGTTGAAGTGGGGTTGCCTATGAGAAAGTAAGTCAAGAAAAAACAGTTTTCCATTAACAAGAA
>CAYRFN010000169.1:0-8671 GCA_964423495.1 uncultured Desulfobacteraceae bacterium | reverse complement strand
TCCTGAATCTCAGAATCCCTCAATTACCTATTTTCTTCACCGTCCCAAAACCCCTCGACACCGACTTCCCAATCCCCCAGTAATCCGGAATTTCAAAGTTGACGGAAAAGCCGCCCAGAAAGCCCACCATAGGATTGCCTTTAAGAGACGTTTGGACCTCCCGCATCTTGATGATACTGGCCTCAATAGGACCAGGAACTGTGTATCCCAATCCCTTTGACATCGAGAGAATATTACCAATTAGGATCTTTTCTAACAGCTCCCTTTTCTTAGCCTGTGTGCCTAATTTCTGATACTTTTTGTGATTTTTTTCATTGAGGGCTAGCCAAGGGGTGATAAATTTGTATTTTTCCAGTGACGAAATTATTCCAAGTTGTGCCTCTTTCTCCCCCATTTTTCTCTCAACTATTTCATACCGATCCTTGCCTAATTCAATAGATTGAAGCTCGGAGTATACCTCTCTTAACGGTTCCACTCCTTCGCTAATTCCAATGATCATCAAGACCCCATCAATAACCTTATATTGAACCCAAGGATATGAATATATATTCTTTTGTCCATTATGCTGATGTAATACAACAATTTCCGAAAATCTACGAGCTATGAAACCTCGCAAGGTTGCTGCAGGTTGCTTCACATTATGGTCGGCCTTAAAGACCAAGGTAATAGTGTCAAAATCCATATCCCGAATTTGGCGATTTATGTGGTGGAGAAAATAGATCAAAAGATTACAAAATGAGAGTTTCGCCTGTTATTGGAGTTTTTCTCTGTTGAGTTTCCATAAATTTGAGAGGTAAAGAAACAATGTTATTGAGCCTTGCAATCTTTAATCTGATTTTATAGCAAGTCTTACAAACAGGGTTTTCAACTATTGGGTAGGGAAACATGTTGACCATTATGCCCCGGCACGTTTTAGTTACAAGGGGATCAGTGGGGTGATCAACTAGCGTATTCTCGACTATTCCCAAAAATTTTGCAGAACTTACCGTCAGGTTTGCCTTTCCTCTAAAGCTACCCAACCTTACTATTTTGGGGACCAAGGCTATATCCTTACAGTATCCAAAGCCCTCAAATTCTGTTTCGGGGACTAATGAAAAAAGTTGAGAAGCCCGTAACACCTCAGCCCCTGGATAACCTTTTCGGACAAAACCATCGAGTTCTCCTTTGGCAATCTCTGGTAAATATTGCGCAATTCCTTTAAGGCGCGCCGGTGTAAAATAGAAATTCTCCGAGATGTGTGAACTTTTATATCTTGGAATATTTCGACCACCATTATCCTCAGCCATCAGGTATGGCTGGTTTTCGCCTTTACCAACAGCATAAGCCACGGCATGATTTATGGCCGTGGCGTGGATGTAGCGAGGCGTTACCGCCCCCCCCAGGCCTTCACGGGAATAGAAAAGAGGGTCGATAAGCTTTATATTGTATTGAAATATTATCACTTGATTAGTTTATTCTCTTTTAGAAGCTTTTTTACCTCTAAATCCAGTTTTTTATAGCAATTATCGACCTTAGGTAATTTTAGATCAGATATTTTTTTAAGGTTAGAAGGAACTTCTTTCTTTTGCTCCAGATCGTAAGCACTTAGGTTCTCACGATCAGATATTTCATAACCAAGGATCTCAGTCCTGACCCTCCCCCACTCTCGGGTGCTTGCACCAAGCCTGGCAAGTCTTTCAAGGTTATCAATAAGGATAGTGACCATTTCCAAAGTGGGATCTCTTAAAGTAACAACACCACGGAATTCGGTTTCTTTGGGCACAGTCACAATAGTCATCAATGCCTGGCCGGTAGTAAGATTGACCTCATCCACCGCATTTTCAGTGTAAGGTTGAATTTCAGCTACTTCGGTGGTGGAAATAAAGGTCTCTCCAAGAACTCTTGAAAGGATGTTATAAGATACTTTAGCGCTTGACGTCTCTCCAGTCCCCCCAAATAGAAAACAGCTTGGGCATTGCATACATAAATCGTCTTTCAAATGACAGTTCGTCATTATTCCCATCCCTCGCTGTTTTTCCATCACAAACCGCCGCAGTTTACCTTTAACCTTACGCCAGGGAATTATAAAACGGTTATTAAGCGGCGGCCGGTAGCTAAAGGTCAATACTTCTTCAGGTTCATTACTTCTTATGATTGCATCATCAAGCAGTTTTAGATTTAGTACGGCCTGGAAGTAAACACCTTGTGATAGAATGCTTGGTTCTTTCAAAAGATTCATTTTACTACCTCCTTGAGATTTTCATACCTTTTAAAAACATATACTGCTGACAAAAGCGCATTCTTTACCCGGATGAACTCTGTAATATTATTATTTTTCAGACCATAATATTGGGCCAGTTTTTCTTTTGCCCTTCTTACGAATTCTTCTAACTCCTTTACATCCGTTTTTGCTTCTCCTGATAGTTGTGAAAGGAATCGTGCGAATGCTTCATCAAAACTTCTGCCCTGTAATATTTCGTTCATGGTTTGACTAATAGGTTTAGAGATTAGGTGTTTTGATGCGCTCTGGCGCCATTTATTGCATTTTTCAGACGACCAGCAAAATTTTGGAATTCCTTCAGCGAAAAAGACTGCGTCCTTTAGTAAGTTTTCCATCTTATATTCACCTCCATAAAAGGAATATAAAACAATTCCTGATTTATAGACGTATTCAAACAATTTCTTTGCAGAATCCTGTTTCAACCTTAGCCATCTTTGACCTTTCTTGTCTACATTCTCTTGGCTGGCATAGGCTATAGCAATACTCGGGGACTTCTCCAAAAGATCTTTGGCAAAAAGGTATTTCCTCTTTTTGTCGATGGTGGAACTTAAAAGAATTACTGCCAACGATTTTAGATATTCACTTTCGGTGGTAAAAAGTCTCTCTCCAAAGAGTCCAACTTGTTCTTCCCTTCCGATACTTACCTGGAAGCCCAACAGATTAATGATATGGTAAAGGGGGGCGTACTTTGCCTGCTGATCTTTCGGGCTGAATCCTCTTTTGTCAATTGATTCCAGACGGCAAATAATTTCCTCCCTGTCCCAAGTGCTCACATATTCGATAACATCAAAATCACTTGTCCCTATCGGAATGTCTACTGGAGGGAAGAAAAGGCCCCATCGTTTTTCCATGTTCTCAATATTCTGTATCCTGATAATTCCATCTTTTAATAGCTTGATTTTGTCAGTTATCTCTTCTCTGAATTCCAAAGGAATGCGGGATGAAATCCTTATGTAGATAGGGGTTCGGGTACCCAATCCCATTCGCATGACGCTGTTATCATATGCACAAAATGGACATATTTTTCTGGGAATATCCGACCTGGCTTTTATCTGGCTAAAGGCCTGAATCTGGCCTTTAGCAAAATCTGCTCCTGGCTTCTGCCCTATTGTGCACCCACATATCTCGCATATGCCGATTTTTTCATCCGCTGGCTTCTGCTTGTAGTTCTTATATTCATCAAACCTTGTCTGGGCAATTATCTGAAAGTCTTTTTCCTCTTCCATGGCGACGATTTCGTCAAGGTATGTTTTGATCTTTGTATCTCTCTCAACATCCCTTTCAGACATCCCGGATAACTCTGATAAGACATCAAATAACTCATGCGAGGAATAATCTCTTAGCAGCGGGAGAGAAATCCCCAGATTTGTCAACAATGAATCGGGAATTATTTCTTTTATCCTCACAGAGTTGAATATGTGATTAAGAGAACCCCTCTTTTCTATTCCTGTGCCATCCTCTTTTATTGGTAAAGGTTCCCCTTTATATCGCCTCCACTTCTTACCCGCTATAGGGATACCCCTTGTGCCAGCGCTCAGGCCAAACAGAACATCGAGCGCAGGCAGCTTTCCCCTTTCTGGTTCTTTCCTATATCCAACATTATCTAGGATCTCCGTCAAAAACTTAAAAAAGACGATCCCCGCGTCACTCTCATTGAGTTTTCTGATAATTTCATCTTTATGTGCATGGAGAAATTTTTGAGGATGATCTGCGGCCATTCCTGTAAGATTTGTTTTTGTTCCATACTGAATAGGAAGTGTTTCTAATGATTTTTCTAAAAAAGCTTGGTAAAGTTTATTTAAGGTTTTTTCCTTATCAGGAATGTTGCCCTTACCTCTTGTAACTAAAATACCGCCGCCTTCAAGATACAGCAAAGGAACCCATCCACTTTTCTTATAGCTCTCGAATAATATATCGGATACTAAGGCGGTAAACGGCCCAAAGTTTCGTGAGATGGTAAAATAGGTCGCATCAAATATCTGCCGGCCGAGACGGTTGACGTTTTTCAATTCATTTATTGTGGTTACATCTACTGTCTCCATCGATGCCATGCGGTCGCAGAGTTTGAGAATGTGGAGATAATTACCGAACCCGGGCAGTTCTGATTGAGATATGTCGGCTTCCTTTAAAAAGTGATGTTTAATAAGATCAAAAATGGCCCTCGTCCGTTCCCCGGTTATTCTGAAGGGTAAGTGTTGCTCTACCTTTCTTAAATACGGTCTTAAAAAGTATTCCAGGTCTTGCTCGGTTTCTATCTGGTGATCTGTCCTGCCTCTATCAAAGAGCCTTTTAATGTTGGAAAGTTGCCGTCCTTCTATTCTAATGCCCTTGGACTTCCACCAGTTTTGGTAATCTGTCAGAATTTTATCGGTATCCGTTTCTCCGAAAAGGATCATTTGATTCCAGGGAGTGCTTTTCTTCAAGTCATGAAGCAAGCAAGCGACTTCCAGGACATCCTTTTTTTCTTTTTCGATTTTGGGAAAAGCACCTATAGTTGTCATCTGATTGAAGATGTGCCAAACAGTGAATTGATGCATCCACAGTTGCTCGCCATTGGATTTGCCGATTTTCCACATCAATGGCTTTAGTATATTGATTGCCTGTTGTTGATCCATTTAATCTTCCTCGGCTGTCTCGTCCAATCTGCGCATCTTGAACTTTTTTAAAAGAGAGTTTAGGACTCCTTGGTCGATGCACCAAACTGCGTTTTCTTCAAGGGCTGCCTCCGTAAAGCCAGCAGGAGAAATAAAGACAAGATTGTTAATTTTAATCTTAAGTTTCTTTTGCAAAAAGGCCTTCTTTCGAACCAGAAGCGAGATTTCTTTCTTTTCAACAAGTTTTCCCCGGTATCGGAATTCACAGAGCCAATTCTTGCTGCCAAGGCACAGGGCATCGATTTCAATATTGCTTGGGTATCCAAATAGCTTTCCGGACTCATCATAGATGTTCAAAGACTCTACTGTTGAAAATTGAGGCAATAACCTTCTTTCAAATTTGCTTCCATCGAACTTCCTCAGTAACTCTCGAACATAGCTTTCGAAAAAATAGCCCCTATCCCCTTTCAGTTTTGCCAAGTTTTCCTGATAATTCTGTTCAACATCTCTTTCTATTTTGTCGAGCCATGGTTCGCTAAACGAATAGACATTTTTCAACCAAAGGCGCAGAACAAAGTCCGAAATTTCGTATCTCTTTCCCTTTTTCCTTACAAGATCAAGATCTTGCAGGTCTCTCAGTGGTAAATTCACATAACCTATGTCCCTGCCCAGTTCCCTTGCCAATTCAGAAGGGGGCAGGGGGTTAAGGGAGAGGATTTTGGTGATCTCTCTTAAAACCGATTTTTTCAGTCTTTCAAATGAGGTATCGAAAGTATACTTACAATGAGATGCCAGTTCCCCCCTTGAAAGCGCTTCCACAAAGGCTTTCTTAATATGAGTTTTAGTGATGTATTTTGCCTCCCTTCCCAAAACTTCTGTGTAATTTGCGACAGCTATGACATAGTATGGATTACCTTTAGTAATCCTCCATAACAACTGAATTGCTTCGCCACTGAAAGGCTTAAATCCCGCCCTTGCGATTAAGCCAACCATATCGTCCCTTGTAAACCCACTTACGTTTATCCTTTTGACTCTTCCGTAAAAAGGAGATTCAGCGTCTTCAAAGATTTCCGTAATTAGTCTCACCATGGAACCGGTAAAAAGGTACCAGATATGTTGCTGGGAAGATGAAATAATTCCGTTCAGTAACCCTAATAGTTTTCCCTTAAACTCCTTATAAGATTCCAATGCCTTAATGGCCTGAAATTCATCGAGAACCAGGGCCACCTTGATTTTTTGTTCCACGGCAAACTCATCCAGAAAGTGCCAAATTTTCTCGAAAACTGCACGTTCATTTACCGGTGAGGAAGGATAATAGGAAGATAGGGATTGACTGAGTTCAGCCAGGCTTCTACTTTTTATCTCCGAAGCCATTTCAAGCAAATGACCCGGTTTCAGCTCTATTTCTTGGGTGAGAGGTAGGATGGGCTTAAAAGCTTTCAAAAAGGATATTAACAAGCGGGAGGCGAATCTGCTCGGTGTCCCAATATTCTCCTGAACATCGAAAACAAGTTGGACAGAATTCCTTTCCCCGCCCAGTTGCCGTAAGAATTCTTTTGCGATAGAAGTCTTGCCAATCCTGCGCGGTCCGACCATACCCACGTTCTGATTGCTTCTATAGGCAATAAAAAGGTTTTCTATGACTTCTCGCCTGTTTATAAAGTCTTTCCCAACAACGGGGTAACTGGTAGATATCACGATTTGCCGCAAAAAATAAATGGTTTTATTTATAAATAGATTTATTTATTTTTTCTTTCAAAGTCAAGAAGAATCTTCTACCATAAATCTTCTTCTGGATAATGTCCTTTTGCTTTTATTTCCCGGCAAAAATGAAATCCGGCAGGATTAGATTCTGTATAAATTGTAACATTTTCAGGGTCTTCACCCTCCTCAGTTTTCAATATCCTATCATACCTATTTCTGAGTCCCTCTGAAACTATCACGCCCCATATTGGTACCAATCTATCCCGCAAGATCACTTCATCTATCAAATCCTCGTCCTTAATCCCTGCATTTCTTAGGATATTTCTTTTGTCAGACTCACTACCCGAGAAATTTCTGATTTGGGACTCGTTCACTTCATACATTGAAAATATAGCTTGGGAATAAACAACCGGTCTTTCCATATATCTGTCAATTAGAACAAAAGAGTACGTATCTCCACGGAACAATTCCCCTCCTATCATTTGGGCATGGGGGTCAGGAAGTGAATCTTGCAAAACCCTTTCAAAATCGTATCTTGAGAACGTATCCGCCTTTGTCATTTGGTTGAAGGTGTCTCGTGAATTGACAAATAAGAAGATGTAACCTTTGTTGGCCCTCACATCGTCGTCAGCCAAGTACGCCATTCTTCCAACTCGGCCAATTCTCTGGATTGCACTGGCCCAATTTGATGATTCAGTAATAAGAGTTATAAGTTTCATGTCAATTCCAACCTCAATAGCAGAAGTCCCAAGAATCAGAACCTTTTCTTGATGGCTGATTAACTTAGGGACATCATCATCCTTCTTCATGCCACTCCATTCCCTAACGAGAAACTCATCGTTGAGTCTTTGAATTTCCGGTTTAAGATGTTTGAGCCTGAAGATTGAGTCAAAAATAATTGCTGCTGGTGCCTGGATAGCATTTAGTATTTCGGCTATATTTCTTATCGTCGCATTCCTGTCTGTATATCTAAAGTTTCTCAGTTCAACATCAAGCGGATAGTTGAAAATCACACCGCCTTCGTCACTCTCTGAATTTCTAAATTCAACATATTCCGTCAGTATCTGGTTTTCCTTTAGATTCCCTTGAATTTCTGACCAGTTCTTTCGTTTTGTATAGGGTGTCGCGGACAAAAGGATAACTTTATTTACCTTTGATTTAGCGATAAGATTCTCGAGGAGATTGTAGAAATTATGGAGATTGGCGTAAGTATGGAATTCATCAAAAAATATAAGGGCGGAATTAAGTTGAGCCTGAATCATTCTCGCACCCCGATATCTCATAGAGTAGATAAGCCAAAGGACATCGGGCGTAGTCACAAAGACCTGATGTTCTCCATAACTTAAATCGAACAAACCCGCGCCAATCAATTTTCCTCTATTCTTAAAGGATTCAAAGGCATTGGGTTTTTCCTTCATATATTTGACTATCGAGTCAGTAGAATATTTGAGGATATTGATACCGCCCTTGGATTCAATAGGAAAGGTGCTTCTATCATCTGGCCAAACTGCAACTTTATCAAATTCTTTTTTTATGGCTTCGACCTGTGAATCCATCAATATTTTTGTCGGATAGGTGAATACGATAGGATTTCTTTGAAGATGATCATTTTGAATCAGATTGCGGAAAATATGGCTCTTTCCTGATCCTACCGGAGCTTCAACAACTATGAGTTTGGCCTCGGAGTTTTTAATAAGCCCGAGTGTTTCCCTCTGAAACGGCCTTAATCCTTTCTTCTGCCTAACATACCTCGGTTCAACCTTGATTCTAGTCTTTTCTCGGCCCATTTCAAAAAATCCTTATGAATTCGTCATTCGTTAACGGTCTCCTGGTGGACTTTCTAGGTTGAGGGACTTAAATGGCACTGGTAGTATTTGCATATGGATGCATATGCAGTTAGCTCTGGATAAGAAACTGACCCAGAACCTTTTGCAATGTGCCGCTTAGAAAAAAATCACATAACCCTCCGCATAACCCTTTCCCCAGAAGTGGGATGAAGGGGTCTAAACTCAGTGTTTTGAAGTCTTGCGTGCCTGTTTTCAGTAGTACCATGTGGTTTTGACAGATACGGTCACAACCCGTGAGAATTTTTTCAAAAAAATTTGGATAATAT
>CAYRFN010000168.1:0-8718 GCA_964423495.1 uncultured Desulfobacteraceae bacterium | reverse complement strand
AGTTGACGTCTCGTTTTTGAAAAGAGAACCCCATGTTCTGCCAGGGCTAAACTGCGAATTTCTTAAAAGAGAACCCCATGACCCTGTTTCATCATTTAATCGCTAACCCGCTAATGATTTTTCCAAAGTGCTAAATTGTTATTTTATCTTCGATATTGACGCGTGGAGCTTCAACCCAGAGGCCTTCCAAATCATAAAATTCTCTATAAGGATGGTAAAATAAATGTATAACTATATCTCCGTAATCCATCAGTACCCAATGTCCTTCCTGTTCTCCTTCAATTCCATAAGCCTTGAAACCCGCTTCTTTCATTTCTTTCTGCAAGTGGCGTGTAATAGCCTGAACCTGTCTGCTGGAGTTTCCGCTGGCAATCAGAAAATAATCGGTAATCGAAGTAAGGTCCCTAACCTCAAATAAAACCGGATCAAGGGCTTTTCGCTCCTTTATTATTTCAAGACACGATCTTGCCTTATCGAGAGTTTGCATAGTTCATGTATAATCCTTTTTCCGAGATATAATCTCTTACCGATTCAGGGACCAAGAAATGAATGGCCTTCCCCTTACTGACCATCTTTCTTATATTGGATGACGAAATATCCATAATGGTAGTTGCCATTATGAGTAAAGTCTTACCAGAAGGCATGATAAATACATTACGCTTATTGGTTCTTTTTGCCTCCAAGCCACCGTCTAAGAGAATAGACTCAAGCCTTTCTACCTCGTAACCAGTTCGCTTGATGATGACAAAATGGGCGAAGTCAAAGAGGTTTTGGTATTCTTTCCAGGTCCTGATCTCCAGGAAGGCATCCATGCCTATTATAAAGAAGATCTCAGGATTTGGTTTAAAAATTCTATGTAAGTCTCTAACCGTTTCAATAGAATAAGAAAATCCGGGGCGCTTCCCTTCCAGGTCAAGGGCCTCAAGCAAATGAGAATCTCTGACAGCCAGTTGCACCATGGCCTGACGATGGTGAAATGGAGTTACGGGTTCTTTACTTTTGTGGGGCGGAGAAGCAGATGTAATCAAATATACCTTTTCCAGGTCCAGTTTCTGGCCTATTTCCTCTGCTGTGCGTAAATGCCCCAAATGAATGGGATCAAAGGTCCCACCTAAGACACCTAATCTCAATGGTCTTTCCCTATTATTTTACTAACTATTTTTCTAAAGTAATTCAGATCCTAATCTGCCCTTTTCCATAAACAATAAATTTTGTGGTTGTCAGTTCTTTCAGTCCCATGGGGCCAAAGGCATGTAGTTTTGAAGTACTGATCCCAATTTCTGCGCCAAGTCCTAACTGGTTCCCATCATTAAAACGAGTAGAGGCATTTACAAGAACTACCGAAGAATCCACTTCGGCAAGGAAGCGCTGAGAGCGATTATAGTCTTTAGTAATGATGGCTTCCGTATGATTGGAACTATATCTTTCTATATGATCAAGGGCCTCTTCTATATCTGAAACGACCTTAACCGCAAGAATCAAGTCAAGAAATTCAGCTGACCAATCTGCCTCAATAGCAGGTTTTGTTCCGGAAATCAGACTCACGGTCTTTGGACATCCCCTGATCTCCACGCCTGCATCACGAAAACGTTTTAACATGGCAGGAAGGAAACTATTTGCAATCGAATCATGTACGAGCATAGTTTCCATTGCATTGCAAACACCTGGACTTTGAACCTTGGCATTAAAACATACCTCTTGGGCAACATTGATATCAGCGAACTCATCCACGTAAATGTGACATACTCCCTTGTAATGCTTTAATACCGGGACTTGAGAATGTCCTGTCACAAAACGGATCAGGCTCTCGCCTCCTCTCGGGATGATCAAATCCAAGTAGTCCTCAAGACCTATCATAATATTAACTGCTTCTCTATCAGTAGTAGGTATAATCTGGATTGCTTTCGTGGGCAGACCAGTTTCTTTTATTGCTTCTGCTAACAGATCCGTGAGAATTAGGTTGGAGTGAATAGCCTCAGATCCTCCTTTAAGGATTACTGCATTGCCCGATTTCAGGCTCAGGCCTGCTGCATCTACAGTTACATTAGGACGCGATTCGTAGATAAACCCAATAACACCGAGGGGTATCCGAACCCGTCCTACAAGCAAACCATTGGGCCTTTTCCACATGGCAGTGACCTCACCCACGGGGTCATTTAAGGCAGCCACCTCTCTCAGTCCTTCCGCCATTCCTCTTATGATCTTTTCATCCAGAGTCAAACGGCTGATCATAGCAGTAGACAGCCCTGCCTCTTTTGCCTGAGATAGATCATTTTCATTCTCTTTGATTATATCTTTCTGCTTTTCGATGAGTCTGCTTGCCATTAACTCAAGAGCTGTATCCTTTTGAGCCCTTTCTACCGTTCTTAACTGCCTGCAAGCCTGCCTTGCATCTTTAGCCATCTCCTCAATCATAGTTACAAATGACATATAATATCTCCTTATTCCATTTGATCGTGAAGTACAAGATTATCTCGATGAATCACTTCGTCATCATACTTAAAGCCCAATCTTGATTCAATCTCATAAGTCTTTACCCCCATAATTTTTTTGATATCGTAAGCGGCATAATTGACCATACCCACTGCAATTTGTTTTCCGGATTCGCTTATCAATATCACTGAATCGCCGAGGCTGAATTTACCCCTTATTTCCTTAATGCCAGAAGGAAGTAGGCTCTTTCCATGTTCTAATATGGCAATCTCCGCCCCTGGATCAATAACGATTTCTCCTTTTGGAGTCTTGGTAAATAGTATCCAGTGTTTTCGACTACTAATTGGAGCTTCCTCTGGCATAAAAAGGGTCCCTACCTCTTCACCATCAAATATTTGCATAAGGACTTTGGGCTTCAATCCATTTGCGATGATGGTTGGAACACCACCAAGCGCCACTTTCTGTGCAGCCTTGACCTTACTTGCCATACCACCTCTGCCCAGAAAACCCGGTATTGAGGTGGCATATCTCGCAATCTTTCGATCTACCTTCTCTACAACTTTGATAATCCTTGCATCATTATTAGTGCGCGGATCCTTATCAAAAAGTCCATCAATATTGGTTAAATTAATCAGGAGTTGAGATTCGGTAAGGTTAATTACCATAGCACTAAGGTTATCATTATCCCCGAATTTGATTTCATCTACTACCACTGTGTCATTTTCATTGATAATGGGAATAATTTTCCAGGAAAGCAATGTAAACAGGGTGTTACGTGCATTTAGGTAACGACGCCTGTGGGTAAGATCATCACGGGTAATCAAGATTTGGGCCACCTGATATCCATGACGACCAAAGGCCTTTTCATAGGCCATCATAAGGCTACTTTGACCAACAGCAGCCACGGCTTGTTGCTGCGATATGGATTGTGGTCTCTTTGAGAGGCCAATTTTCCTAAGACCGGATGCAATTGCACCTGAGGAAACCAAGATGGACTCTATTCCTCTTTTCCTTAGTTTACAAATGCTTGTTGTCAGGTCCCGAATGACAGTTATATTTAGGCCATTTTTTTCGGTCAGGACGCCACTTCCAACCTTAATAACAACCCTACTAACTGGCTTTAACAGGTCATTTCTTGAAACGTTTCCCATCTTTCCAAAATGATCTTTTTCAATTTTTCAATTCCATCACCGGTTAATGCCGAAATGGGCAAGAATTCCACACCAGACCTTTTTAGTGCTTCTATTAACTTTTCCAAATCCCTGTGTTCAGGGCCATAAAGATCAAGTTTATTAATCACTACTATTTGAGGCTTTTTAGCCAGTTCAGGATTATATGCCACCATTTCCCGTCTAATTGTATTAAAATCTTCCAGGACGTCCTGGTCAGACTGGTAGGTAATGTCTAAAAGATGCAAGACCAACTTTGTGCGCTCAATATGCTTCAAGAAGCGAAAACCGAGACCACGACCTTGACTGGCACCTTCAATCAGTCCAGGTATGTCAGCAATGACCAAAGACCTTTCATCATCGAAGGTTATGACACCTAAATTCGGGACAAGAGTTGTGAAAGGGTAGTTGCCTACCCTGGGACGAGCCATACTAATGCGGGAAAGAAGAGTTGATTTACCGGTATTGGGCAGTCCTACTAACCCAATATCGGCCATAAATTTGAGTGAAAGTTTTAATCTCTTTTCCTGCCCAGGGAGGCCAGGCTGGGCAATCCTTGGGGCTCTGTTGGTTGATGTTGCAAAGTGCTGATTTCCCTTTCCTCCCTTTCCTCCATGAATGAGAACAACTTTCTGGTTATTATAGATTAGGTCGGCAAGAATCTCGCCAGTTTCAGTGTCTTGAATAGTAGTGCCTAAGGGAACTTCAAGTATAAGGTCGGTACCGTTTTTGCCAGATTGGTTTCTTCCTTTCCCAGGCTCGCCATTACTGGCTTTTATGTGTTTTAACGAGGTAAAGTCAATTAAGCTATAAAGCCTTTCTGTTGCACTTATAATTATGTTTCCGCCATCACCGCCATCACCGCCATCAGGGCCGCCTTTAGGAATAAACTTCTCCTTCCTGAAACTTATGCACCCCTTTCCTCCATCTCCCGATCTAACTGCAATGATTGCTTCATCAGCAAATCCCATTTCATGTCTCAAAAGAGAGGGAAAAGCAGGCCGTGGGTTTAAACGGCGTATACACTGAGCTTTTTTCGATCTTTACCAAAACGCTCAAAGGCGACGATTCCATCAATTTTTGCAAAAAGGGTATAATCCCGTCCTAAGCCCACATTATTCCCCGGATGAATCTTGGTCCCTTTCTGCCTTACAAGTATATTACCCGCAAGGACCTTCTGACCGCCAAACCTTTTTACACCATATCTCTGTCCAATACTGTCTCTGCCGTTTCTTGAACTACCGCCTGCTTTCTTATGTGCCATAATTTTTTACCTCTTGGGCTTGGGTTTGGGCCTTTTAGCTTTTGTTTCAATATCTTCGATCTTAACAAGAGAAAAATATTGCCTGTGACCCTTCTTTTTGCTGTAACCCTTTCTCCTCTTGTATTTAAAAACAACGATTTTTTTACTCTTCCCATGACGAGTAATGCGTCCAACAACCTTAGAATTTTTGATGTACGGCTCGCCTATCTTAACTTTTTCGCCATCAGAAGTTAAAAGGACCTGTTCAAAAGCTATAGTATCCCCTACATTTCCTTCTAATTTTTCAAATTTAATTTCGTCACCCGGGGAAACACGATACTGTTTTCCACCAGTCTTAATTACCGCATACATGCCTCTTTACTCCTGCAGAAGTACTGAATTTTTGAAAGTGTTTAGCCCTTTGAAAATAAGGCGGGAAGGAGCATGCCATTATAATTCGCTAATGGACTTTTATTTAAAGGGCTGAATTATTTCAATTGTATAAGTATAGTAAATAATAATTCTAAGTCAAGCCAAAAAGTTCAACTTTATTTATACCTAATTCCTATGTAAAGATGCCAAGGCAATTTGTTATTGGCCCAAAATATCAAGAAATTATATCAGGGGTTTTTAAAGCAGGAAATATTTTTTGTGATTTTAGGCTTGAACTACACTCGATATATGAACCATAGAAACGCCAGAATACTGAGAGGTTCTTAGAAATTTTCCGATGGCCTTAGCGGTCTGCGGGTATGGATGGCCGATTCCAATAGCATGTCCATATTTCAAGGCATGATTTTGAAGCCTTTTGAGTTGAAAAAGAATAGCTGACTCATTGGGCTGATTATCCAGAAATACGTTTCTGCAATCCGTAGGCATATGAAGCCTTTTGGCTGTCTTATGCGCCACAGAGCGATTTGTGGTTAGGCTGTCAATAAAAAAGAGCTCCTTATTCTTGACAATACTAAGAACATCATTCACTTCTCTCATTCGCTCCGTGAACCTCGAACCCATATGATTGTTAACACCAATCGCAAAAGGGACGTTTGAGAAATTTTCCTCCATAATCCTAACAATCCTTTTCGCATCGTATCCAACATAAAGGGCCCCAGGGCCGGGATTAAGCCGGTGGTCGAATGGCTCCATGGGTTGGTGGAGCATAATTTCATGGCCCATATCGCGGATCTCATGGGCCAGGGCATGGGAATGAGTAATCCTGGGCAGAATGGAAAACGTAATGGGGACCTCCAGTTCCAAAAACTGCCTTGCACGAGAGAAGCTGAGGCCGATGTCATCAATAATAAGGGCAATACGAGGCTGAAAAAAAGAACTATTTCTATTTTCCTCAAATGCAAGGGCCTTTGAAAAACTGTTGAGCCCAAAAAGGCTTCCGAATAAAAAAGAGAGGCCTTTAAATAAAAAATCCCTTCTATCCATTATTTCTTTATTTTCAGCCATGGATCCGTGTTCAAAGGAGAATACTTTCTTGGAGTTTACAATATTTTTCCACCTATTGTGTATTATGTCAAGAAAAAATCAATATATTGTGTTTTTTACAAAATCAAGCAACCAATCTCTCGGTTTTTAAAAGAGAGTTTCATGCCTTTCGATTCGGAATTATTATGGAGATCTCTTTTAAGAAAGTCTCGGTTTAGCCGTGGCAGAGGACGAGGGCCTCTTTTCAAAAACGATATGTCAACCGCAAGACCGAAGGGGCATCACTTCGCTATGGCAGACGGAGAACCTCTCAAGGCAATAATGTCGAATTCAACCAGCATATTCTCCTTGGATAGAGATACAACCTGACACACCGTACTTGCCGGTGGATCATCAGCCAGGGCAGGTGCATGCTCCCGGTAGTATTCCAATTCTGTCTCTTTTACCGCCTCATAGTCTTTCATGTCTCTGAAATAGATAACCACTTTGACGATATTCTCCATTGAACCTCCAGCCTCTTCAAGGGCCAATCTGACCTTGTCCAGGGCTACCCGCGTCTGTTCCCTGACATCATCAGATGAGACCTCTCCGGTCTCCAAGGTCCGTCCGCTGGATCCGGATAAAAACACAAAGTCTCCTGCCACAACAGACCGCGCAAATCGCTGTTTCTTTCTCCCATATTTTAGAATATAGGTCTTCTTGCTGCGATTCATGATACCTCCCTTCCACGAGGGATCCTCCAGACCACTATTATAGCCCGGGCCAAGGCCGCAGGCGATCTAAGATCAGGGGCCTGATATTCCTCCTTAGTATTTTTCGATCCTTCTTTATAACTGGGAAAATTAGTCTACTTCCTCATCCATCTTAATAATGCGGAATTCCCTTCGAGCAAAAGGTTTTGTCTTCTGGTCAATGAAAATCTTATCCCGCCTTGAATCCTTTTTGTGTATTAATGCATCATGTTTGAGATATCAATAGATTGTACCTTCCTCCTGATTGAAGCTACAGACCCTCCGCACAAGGATAGCAAAGCCTCAAAGTAACGTCTGCTTTTACTTAGTGTAGGTATTCTCCAGCGTTAACAGCGAGTATTTGTCCTGTAATCATGTCGGCTTCATTGGAGGCAAGAAAGACCACTGCCCCGGCTATGTCTTCTGGTTTTATGCTTCTCTTGATAAGTTGTGTCTCCAACACTTGTTTTGCTTCTTTTTCGGAAAATGTCGCCTGCATCGTCTCGGTCATGACAAGACCAGGTGCCACGGCATTTACGTTGATATTGAAATCGCCCAGCGCTGTTGCCAGGCCACGGGTCATAGTAACAATACCACCCTTGGAGGTGCTATAGTGGAGGAAGAGGTGTAAGCCAGTAAAAGCGGTGGTTGAAGCAATATTAACAATTTTACCCTTGCCCTGCTTTTTCATATAGGGAATAACGGCTTTACAGCAAAGAAATAGGCCCTTAACGTTCACTGCCATAATCCTGTCCCATTCTTCCGACGTTATCTGTTCCGCAGGTTTCATGAAATCCGTCATTCCAATATTACCAATAACGGCGGCATTGTTGACAAGAATGTCTATCCTGCCAAACCGGTCAACAGTCTTTTTTGCCATCTCGGCGGTATCCTTTTCACTACTTACATCAGTTTTCAAAGCGAGCACTTCCACACCGATAGCTTCTATCTCTTCAGCGACAGGCTTACAGTCAAGGACATCACAGATCATTAATTTGGCTCCTTCCTTAGCAAAACGTAAGGCAAATCCCCTCCCCAAACCACGGGCACTACCAGTAATGATGGCCACTTTGTTCTTTAACCGCATTTTTTTGCCTCCCCGCTTAAAGTTGATTTAAGCCAACATAACACACCATCATTTCTCTGGCAACGCCCGAATGATACCTGAATATGAACAGCACAGAACCTGTCGTTTCATGCGGAGGGCTTGAAGCAGCCGCAGTTCGATAATATTCCTTTTAAGATATCGTTTTAGATTTGATATTTTCATTGATGTTAAGTCGCCGCCAGTTAACTTATCGTTGAGCTCCATATAACTTTTGGCATTTTTCTTGACTGGACCACTTTATTTGACTATTTTATGAGAAAAAGAGGTGGTCACATGAAGACAATGGGCATAAGTGAATTTAAGGCACATGCGTTAAAGGTGCTAAACGAGGTTGCAAAATCCCAAGAAACCATCGTTATAACGAAAAGAGGCAAGCCTATTGCTCAAGTCGTACCTCATCGCAAATCCGAAATGAAGCCCATACCAGGCAAACTCGCGGATGCTTTTGTTTTCGAAAAGGATATAATCACTCCGCTTGGTGAAGGATTGTGGGAAGCATGTCAATGAAATACCTGCTCGATACGCATACCTGGGTTTGGTGGAATATGCGCCCCCAAAATCTGTCGCGGAAAGTCACAAAACTGATTGAAAATGAAG
>CAYRFN010000167.1:0-8866 GCA_964423495.1 uncultured Desulfobacteraceae bacterium | reverse complement strand
GTATTGCAGGCTTTACATGGATAGTCAGTATTCATTTGAATGCAACTTAGTATTAATCCTCCCCTTACCAATCGGCAGGCCTTTCACCCCAATGACACGTTAGATTTTGAACTAGTGCTCATTGGCCGGGCCATAGAAGCCCTGCCTTATTTTGTTTATACATTTGTGGAGATTGGACGCAGAGGGTTGGGGAAGGAAAGGGCGAAGTACGACATTTCTCGGATTGATCTGCTGAGGGGTGAAAATATCATACAGATATACGATGGAGAAACCCAGACTATTTCGGCCTATCCCTCTAAGTCCAAAAAAGGGTCTCGGCCGGAAAAGGTGGCCATTAACGGAATCACCCTGCATTTTCTTACTCCTTTGAGACTGAAAGTGAAGGGACATCTCTTGACACAATTGACTTTCTTTATTCTCTTTGAACGGCTCGCACAAAGGATCGAACTGCTTGCGGCCTTTTATGGAAACAACGGACCGCTTCCGGACCTAACCGATCTCAAAGAACAGTCCAATGAAATCCGGGTCACCTCTGATAAACTCCACTGGTACGACTGGGAGCGTTACTCGGCCAGTCAGAAAAGCCTCATAAAACTGGGAGGACTCAAAGGGAAGATCCGCTTTGAGGGAGACCTGGGTCCTTTTATACCCTATCTCAGGCTGGGGGAACATGTGAATGTGGGACAGGGGACCAGTTTTGGATTGGGAAGGTATGATGTTATCGAAGTTATCCTAAATGAATAAGACTCTTCCTTAACTGGGCTGGTTATTTCGGATTCTTAGCCGTCGGGAGGCATTTAATGAACGAAAATGTCCAAGAGGAAATTAACAGGATAGAATATCAATCGGTTATTCTAGCCGCTCTCTTGCATGATATTGGTAAATTTTTACATCGGGGGGCCGGCGCTAAACCTTCCGGGACAATCTCTAATTTTTTCGGGGTGAAACAGCGGCTATTGGCAGTGGCTTTGGCCGGCAAGCCATTTTTTGATTGTCGGTGCGCTCATCGCCTGGTCCAACTGGTCCGAGAGCTGGCGTTTCAAAGGCAGCAGCGTATCATTCAGCGCCTGGGTTTCTTTTTCCGTTAATTCAGTCATGGCAACGATCTGCTGCCAGGCGTTGCCGAGCGTGACGAGACTGCCGCCGATGCCGACTGCACCCTTCAGCATACGCGCGTAGCGGAAGGACTTGGTGACCGACCGCAGGGCCTGGCTCGCCCGGTCGCTGCCGAGCACAACAGCGTTCTCGCTCAAATCCTTGGCAAACACTGTGAGTTTGCGAATCGCCTCATTGCGTCCGGCGATATCGTCGGCCCGCAGGCCCGCGACAAAGGCCGAGAGACCATTCACGCCGCGGTCCAGGGAATCCAATTCTCCCTTGGCCTTCAGCATGTCGGATGCCAACTCGTTAGCCGAGCCCCAGCGCCTAGCAAGCCTTGTCTGGCGCATGGTCTCGTGGGTTGCGCTAAGGCCCTGAGTGGCGACATCGAGGGCATTCTCGATGAAATCCTCGCGCGCCTGCTCGAGCCGTTGCCCCCACTCCTTGAATGCGGCCTGACGGGCGGGATACTGATCCGTGATGATGTTGATCGCCTCTTCCACTGCGTCCAGCTGTTCGGCGACCCGGTGGGCGTGTTCAAGATCGGGGAAGAGGGCGGCGGCCTCAACGGCTTTGCATTTCCCCATTTCCTGGGGCTGAAAGTTCAAGGCGCGGAGCACGCGTTCGCCTTTGGCATGGCGGGCAACCCAGCCTGCCGGGCGCGGCACCGGCGGTACTGTGTCGCGCCGCAACTTCTTGGAGATGACGTTATTTTCGACGGACAGGAGGCGCGGCACCCGGGTGGATTCGGAGTCCGAAAGATCGACGACCGACGGATCATGCGGCACCCTGAGAGGTTGTGTTAGCGGCCATACGGGGCCGGAGGGACCGACGGGCGGCACCATGGACACACCACCCATGGCCATCATGACGATCCGGTTGCTCCCCGGCCGGGGTGACCAGGTCTGATAGATGGTACCTGGGAGCACTCGCGGCGGTTGCCAGACCGCTTGGCTTGGAGGCAGGTGAAGATCGGGCGCCTTCTGTCTCAACCACAGGGCCGTACCGGTGAGCTTGGCGGCTTCACGCAGTTCATGGAACACCGGAATGGCGCGGGCGATGCCGTCGTAGAGCGACGTCAGATAGTCCGCATAGGGCGCAGATACGGTGCGCCCGCCGATACCCTCAATGTTGAAACGCATGGTCGCGCCCCGGGTCCGCAGGTTGTTTCCGTCAGGGGATTGGGCAAGGTCAAGGGCGGCGATGGAGAGCCACATGCGCTCGGTTGCCGTCGCGCCGCCGCTGCCTGCTCGGCCGCGTTCGAACGAATAGAGGGTCTGATATCCGGGGATGCGATTGGCCATCTCCGGGTTGTGAACCATGGTCTTGGCCACATAGTCGGCCTCGAACATGGCACGCGCCAGGGCCGAGCCGGGATCGAGTCGAATGAATTTGGGCTCGACCTGCGGACTGAACCCCATCGCCGAACGAGCGTAATCGAGGGGCATGGTGATCTCCTGCGGACGCGCAATCAACTTCTTCCAGATCTTTATGAAGCGTTGTTTCAGGTGGCGCTCCATCTCTGTGATCGCCATGTCATAGGCACGGCCGTAATCCATCCCCTGCCGGATCTTGGCATCGTAGACACCGGTGATAGGACGTCCCGGAATTTGCATCACGTCGTCCAGGATCTCGGGAATTAGCCGCATCACCCGGATTTCTCCCTCCCGCTGGGTTATGCGGCCCTGGTCGCGCAGACGAAATGTCTCATTGTATTTTTCCAGTCGCTTTCCATGCCAGTAGATGCCAATGGTGTGCAACCGGACGGAAACGCCCTTGTGCGCGAGCGTGGACAGGTCCATCACTCGCTGCACCGTGTTCGCTACCTCGCCATACCCGTCCGTGCGCAGCACTGTCAGGATAATGTCCTTGCGGCCGACTCCGGCCCACGAATCACCGGCAGCCGCACCCAGGATAACCTTAATCTTCGGAGACTTTACGATGCCCTTTCGGAAAATCGTCAGTGTGACCTCGGTTCCGGCGCCGGCGGCGCGAATTTCACGCGTTAACTGGAAGGGATGGAAGAACTGCCCGAGACTGGTGGTCCTGATGATGTCGCCCACGCAGACGCCAGCACGGGCGGCGGGCGAGCCGGACGCAACGGATGTGACCTCGAGATCGTTGTCCGAACTGATGCGTACCGTGACGCCCAGATATCCGGGTACACCACCGGTACGGGTAGGATATACACCCAACATCGGCAGGATTGCCTTGGCCTGCGGGGTCAGCCGGTCCGAGGCGTCAACGAGCCTCATGGATTCGGCGGTGACCTGCTGCCAGTCCGAAACATTGTCCATACGCCGCATGAAATCGTCGACGCGCCGTTCTGAGTCGGGCGTCCATTCCAGAGAAAAGGCCGGCGCCGGGTTTTCCAGAAGCGTAGCCAGGTGTTGCAGATAAGGAATGGATGGGCCTGAAAAACGGTAGTCGGTGTGCCCCACTAGCGTGATCTGTCCGCTTTCCGAATCGTAGACCACCTGGTCAAGTACATTGAATGTGATGGATTGCTCGAGGGCGTATACTCCAGTAGTGGCCCTTTTAAGGGTTCGCACTTTCGAGGGACTGTGCAGTTCCGATCCCGACGGGCTCATAGAGGGCGTTTTCTTTTTTTTCTTTTTATCTGGCGCAAAGGATCTGGCAAGAAATATTTCCCCTATTTTGATCTGGAAGTTCCTTTTTCGTGCTTTTCGGATAACCTCAACCAGAACAGTTTTGTTTACAGGGGTAAAGCCTACGATATAGGGCAGATCCTCCATTTCTTTGATAACCTTGCCATCAAAGGAAACGATCACATCACCCCGTTTGATCCCGGCCTTATCAGCAGGCCCACCGGCTGTGACATCTGCAACTAAAGCACCTCTTTCATCTTTTAGCTTAAGCTTGTCCTTCAATTCAGGAGTGATCTTTTGGATCATGACACCCAGCCAACCCCTTACTACTTTTTTCTTTTTATCTGGCGCAATAATTGAAGGGGATGGTGTGGCTTGATAAGGACGAAGGCTGACGGCAACACCTTTTGCCCAGCCGATATTCCCGAAAGGATTAAAAATAATATGATATTTAGGATTTAGAACCGCATCTGCTCCAACAGCGTGGGCTTCTCTCCTAAGTAACTCGGCAAGGCCTTGCTCCGTTGCGCTTCCATCCCATCTGTTTATCATTACGTGAAGCTCTTTCACTACATTATAGGTATAGCCAGGAGGAGGAGCATCAAAAAGACGTACATGGCTTGATTGGGAATGTACTTGCATTTTAACCGGTACCATTGCACATCCAGTGAAGAAAACAAGAAAGGGGACTAAATATGGAATAACCCCATATTTATGCATTTGTTTCATCTGTGCACTCCTCATGTAACAAATTAATGCTGATGGCCTATTGACTTAGCTGACCCTTCTTTTTTGACATCAACTGGTCCCTCGTTATGTTGTTTGTTGAAGCACAAGCAAACAATAAGTGATAAAAAGTGTTCTTGTGTTGAAATTAGCCAGTACTTGTTCCCCTCACACTTGGGGTAAACAAACCCTTTTGGCCAACGAGGCTTAAACAACCATGCATAGCAGTCTTTCTCTCTCTGAAATCCTCGTGGAAAATCAACCAACTCATTTTGCCATAATTTGGCCTAACTCCTATACCTTCCATGGGGTTCGCGATGAGTAATTGGGTCAGCTAAGTCAATAGGCCATAATGCTGAAACATCAGGGTCAGACCTTGAATCTTGAATGATTGAGCTTTCTGTTCATCTTTTCGATTTTTTTACTCAGTTTGCTGTTTCTTCTGATCCGATCCGTTACCCTTCTGCAGGCATGTGACACGGCCGACTCGCTTATCCCGAAGTTGGCCCCAATCGCTTTGAGCTTTTCTCCGGTATGTTGCCTGCAAAGATATATTTTCAGAACCCTGGCAAGTGTGGGATCGTTCCCGAATCCCGAATCAACCGCATGAAATATGTCTGGCATGGATATTCTGGGAATCAACTGGCGCAATGCCGGTAAATCTTTGTCCGGTCTTTTACCTGATAAATATTTTTCTTTAACAAAAGTAACAAAATCAGGAGCTCCAAGCAAAATCGATCCGACCACGTCCTTCAGTGGGCTTTCATATTTTTTATTTACATATGAAGAAACAAATTCCTTGTAGCCGTTTTGCGCATCTGAAATTTTTCGTCCGAAATATCCAAAGATGAAATCTCGATACAGCCATTTCGGCGACTTCTCATTGCCAATGAAAAACCGGTAGCTGGACCACGTGTACGCACCCGGATCTCGCACGCTTTGCATTGATAGAAAACAAAGTAGAAAACAAAGGGGTCAGATCTTGAAACTTGACATTTTTGATGAATGTTTCAATATTCTGACCTCTAACCCGTATGATCTCGAGTTTTTCCCTCCCTGTCGCACTTACTCTTGAAAACATTTTTTCGGTCACTACCCCAGGAAGTCACATGATAAAATGCCCCCGGATAGTTTATTCTCATGGGACGAGCCATGTTTGATCCTTTTTATGTGTAGTAAAAAATCATAACGAATCCTATAGTCTCTTGTCGTGATCTCTGTCAAGAATCAAGACCTGACCCTGGTATCCTTGTTGTTTTTAACTCTGATTAAACAGATAGAAAGAACATTCGCTTAAAAATCAACGGGTTAACTTTTTGCTTTCCTCACCATACGAATTTTTCCATACTCATTGGGTTCCTAATCCCGATCATATTGAAATCTTTTTTTGCATGGGTG
The DNA here is from genome assembly GCA_964423495.1 of uncultured Desulfobacteraceae bacterium. Classification (GTDB taxonomy): domain Bacteria; phylum Desulfobacterota; class DSM-4660; order Desulfatiglandales; family Desulfatiglandaceae; genus CAYRFN01. The sequence continues at coordinate 3,035 of CAYRFN010000167.1, read as the reverse complement.
TCGTATTCGTCACTTTTGGAAATGTTTGGGTTCTGCCTTCTTTTTTTGAAAATTTTACTTTGTATTTTATCAATTTGGATTTAGATATCTCTTCTAATGGCTCCATTATACATTTTCTCCGCATGTAGTTTATGAGACCTTTGAATTTTCTATGCAACAAGTAAAATGCTTTTAAATGACAATTTTCAGGAAAAATTGCCAATTAATTTTTCAGTGTAAATCTATTAATGAGATTTTCTTCTGCTTATAACTCTGTTTAATAACCCTATATGGGCTTTTCCTCGTCTCGGTATGCCCACTTTTTGTGTTTGGGCATACCTCTCCCTTATCATTATGCATAAGCCAACAACTTAGACCCCCTAAATATATTGAACGCCATCTGCCTGCACATGGTATCCCATATGTTCTTTAAGATCGTGGTGAACCTGGCTCTATATGCTCCATCATACATATGACTCAAACCAAAGTATTGTTCAACAATGTATCTCTTCTTGGATATCTTCTTGTTCCTCTGTATCTCAATCTCAGTCAACTTCGCAGTGGTTGTATCTTTCCTCATTATTCCATCCTGTATTTCATTTAAATGGAGAAAGGCTCTGTTAGGTTCTCCATAATATCCTTTATCTCCATAAACTTTCTCAATCGGTTCTTCGGTATGACAACTCGCTATTGTCAGATAAGGAAGATACTTCGAATCATGCTCAGAAGCAGGAGAAAGAGTCGTGGCCAATACAAAACCACTATCTACATCCACTGAGGCATGTTCCTTAAGTCCATAATGAGGTTCATCATTCTTTACCGTCCAATCAGATTCCACATCCCTGCTAAATTTTAGAGGATTACCATTTTTGTCCAATTTACCCTCAGGTGTATTCCTCTTATCCTTTAGCTTCCTTATACCATCATTGCTCATAGGTTTACTCGCTGACTTCACCAACCGAGCATCCACTGCTATTCCTTCATTAATGGTTAAATCCATCTTAGCAAATTTTTGGAGGACCACATTGTTCAAATGAATCATTGCTTCCTTAGATAACCTGCTGCGGAACCTTGAAAACGTGGAATGATCTGGGGAGGGCTCGTCAAGGGATAGACTCAAAAACGTCTTGAATGATGTTCTGTCATTTATTTGTGTTTCAAGCTCAGGATCTGATTGAATCCTAAACCACTTTTGAAGTAACATACATTTTAACAACATCAAAGGCGGATAGGCATCAGCTCCTTCTTTGCTCCTTCCTACATCATAATATTCCAATAATAAAGCTTCTATGTTCTTCCATTTAATTATCTTGTTTATCCTCTTCATCATTTTTACACTGCGGTTATTCTCCATTGACTTTGAAATGGCTATGTCAGCAAAACTCATTGTCTCTCCTATCCTTTTATATCCCATGTCTCCCTCCTTTGTTATCAGTCACAATATTGAGGAAGAATATAGCATGATAAAAGGTTATTTGCAAGGAAAAACAACATGTTAAATCATTTTTCTGTAACCCTAATATTCCCGTTCGTTAAAGATTTTCAAGGACTTCTGATTTTGACAGCTATCTGGCACTGAAATTTTTTTGAAAGTTCTGATTGGTTTCTTTGCTTAGATTACTCATAAGGGTGATTTTCACTAGGTTTTGCAAAGCTCTCGCGACTTCTTATCAAACACGAGTAATGCCTGGAACGTCTGCCCATTTTGCCGGATTGCGTCCCGGGAATTTAATCCTTGAGGTGAAAAGTAAACCTGTTGCAAACACCAAAGAATTCTTGGAGGCCATTCAAGAGTCAAAAGGATCAAAAAAGGTAGTCCTGGTGGTTCTGGGTCTGCAATAAAAATAAAAGGTGCTTATCTCTTAACGGAATGGGTGGGAACCGTTATCTCACTATAAGAACTTTAAATTCCACTCTACGGTTCTTTTGTCTCCCAGACTCTACGTCATTTGAAGCAATGGGCAAATCTTCCCCTCTTCCCTTTAAATCACAGAGGCTGGGATCAACCTTGTATTTGTTTACCAAAACCTGCATGACCTTTTTGGCCCTTCTGTAAGATAAGACCTTATTGTAGGACACCGATCCTAAGCTACATGTATGTCCGATGATGACCAACCTCTTGAATTGCCTATTTGACTTGATCCTCCTCGCCACCTGTTCAAGGAGAAAAACACCTGTTTCATCTATTTCAGTGGAATTAAGTGGGAAAAAGATTCTAGCCTCTTCTATTTTTCGGGCGATAACCTCACCTGACAAGACTGCATTGATATATAGATACGCATTGGGGCTCGGCTCTTTAAAACAGTTAAGTTTGGCCTTATCCAGATAAAATTTCCCCCTTTCAGCTAGCCGGACATAATACCCATTATCGTCCTGTTGAATCTCATTTTTTGTGAAGCACTGGTATTCACAGAACATTCCTTTATCGATTAGCACACGGACCCTGTCTATGTAATCTATTGAATCAAGTTTCTGAGATAAATTGTCGAGCTTTACACCTTCCACGCACACAATTTTGACGGACTTGCGATAGCGATAATCGTTTTCGTTTAGATAATATTTGATATTGTCAGGCCCAATAACATATCGCCCATACTCGTCACTTCGGATATCTTCCTTGGGATAGGTCTTTCGGGTATAAAAGTGTTTGTCCTTATATTCAATACACACCTTATCAAATGTCTTCTGGCTCGGACTTCCCTGTGCCCTCAAATCCATTGACACCAAAATCATCGCCAGTAATGACGGGACCATCATTGCAAGAATCTGTCTCTTTGTCATCGGCCACCTCCTCTCATGAAGGAAGACTGTCTTACTTTCAAACAATGATACCCTACAATGGAAGTTTTGTAAACTCAAAACTTCTTTGCCAATATAAAGACCCTGGAAGGCCTCAAACTCCCTGCTCGGTTGAAGATCTTTTTAGAGAATTCCCGGCCATTATCTTCTCTTTTTTCTGACTTTCTCAACCTTTGCCGTCAGGTATACGGCCCCCTCACTCCGCTTGATCAAAAATAGAATGGTATCTCCCTTTTTGTAATCTTGAATCTTATTGT
>CAYRFN010000166.1:0-8868 GCA_964423495.1 uncultured Desulfobacteraceae bacterium | reverse complement strand
GCGCTATGGCGGGCGGAGGGTTAAGTCAGTACTTTGCCTTTATGGTGGCTATGGCCCCAACCTCCGTAAGTTGCCGCCCGCCTGAGAAGCAACTTAACTCAAATAACCAGATTTTAAAAGAGATCCCAGTTGCCATGTTACATATATTTTCATAAATTTGTATAGTTACAAAGAATTTATATCCCATGAATATATTTCAAAAACCCGGTCTCTACATCCATATCCCATTTTGCCGGTGTAAATGCCCTTACTGTACTTTCTATTCCATCACTTCCCATTCCCTCATTACTCCGTGGCTGAATAGCCTTAAAAGCGAGATTGTTTATTACAAAGACCAGTTCGAGTGTTTTGATACAATCTACTTGGGTGGCGGCACCCCCACATTCCTGGATGCCGACATGTTAACAAGTATTATGGAGCACCTCTATAAAAATTATTATTTTGCGTCGGATACTGAAATTACAATAGAAGCAAATCCTTGCGATTTAACTCAAGAGAAAATCCACGTGCTTAAAGACCTTGGTTTCAACCGGATCAGCCTTGGAGTACAGTCACTTAATGATCGCTCTCTCTTGTTCTTGGGTAGAAGACATACAGCTGAGAAGGCCGAAACAGCACTGACATTTCTAAGATCCTGCGGATTTGAAAATATAGGCGTGGACCTAATCTATGGATTTGAGGGTCAGTCCTTAAAAGAATGGATTGAGACCCTTAACCGAGTCCTTACATTTCAGCCAGAGCATCTTTCCTGTTATCAACTGTCTTTCGAAAAGCAGACATTATTTGGGAGGCTAAAAGATAAAGGCTTAATAAGACCTTTAAATGAAAAAGAGGAATGCACATTTTTTTCTTTAACCTCACAGTTTCTTGAAAGCCATGATTATATCCATTACGAAATCTCAAACTTTGCCAGGGGAAAGCCCTACTACTCTCGACACAATAATAAATACTGGCATCACATTCCGTATCTCGGGCTTGGTCCATCGGCCCATTCATTTCACAAATCTACTCGGCGTTGGAATGTCCGTTCTGTCAAGAGATATTGTAAGTTACTTGAAAGTGGAAGGACCCCCATAGAGGGGTATGAAAATTTGACCGAGGATCAATTGAGACTTGAGTCAATAAATCTCGGTTCAAGAACAAGAGAGGGATTCGATCTCAAAGAAATCCCTTATGATCGTCCATCAAGGGATATGCTTATGAGACTTCAAACCTCCGGATTAGTACACATAAAAAACGGCAGGGTTATCCCCACCAAAAAGGGGTTTCTCGTGGCCGACCACCTTGCCTGCTGTTTTTTGTAATTTGGTCAATGCCTTGATATTTGAATAATTAAAAAGGCATCTCGTCTGAATTCAACGAGATGCCTTTGATAATCGTATTTAAACGAACTAAATTTTTTGAACGTTCTTGGCCTTAGGTCCTCGGTCGCTTTCTTCTATTTCAAAGCTCACCCGCTCACCCTCATTAAGGGTCTTAAATCCAGAACCATCGATGGAAGAATAATGAACGAACACATCTCCCCCGTCTTCCTTCTCAATAAAGCCAAACCCTTTTTTATCACTAAACCACTTTACGATTCCTTCTGCCAAAGTACAAACCTCCTTTCAAAAATGTTTCAATTGATCCCAAGCCTGAGGTCGATACTCTGGCAAAATATATAGTACTTCAGAGCAAAACCGACCCGCAAATATACCCGGGGCATCCCAATTTTAGGACAATAGGCATAAATTTTCCAAACGTCAAGTGAAAAGATACTGTTAAGCAATTTACTTCAACTGAAAACAGATCGGAACTCTTACCCACATTTCCACTTTCTTACTTCCTTTTACTCCCGGTTCAAACAGCCATTTTTTCACCGAGTCCATTGCAGCCCTGTCCAGGATAGGATATCCGGTGGACGTGAAAATGCGTAGGTCTGCAACCATTCCCTTACGATCAACCAGGACCTCAAGGACAACGCTTCCTTGATAACCCCTTTTTCTGGCCAACCTGGGATATCCTGGCGGGGGGTTCCTTCGATAAATCGGTCTTGCTTCCCGTATAACAGTTTCAGGTGGAATTGAGACCATTTTCTTTGTTTTTTCAATATCCCCTTCCCTTAATATGCCTCTCGCTGAATCTGGCCTAATATCAGACGGTTTTTCCAACACTTCATGCTGTTCACTCTTGATAATAGGTTCCGGCTTTGAGGAAACCAATGACTTGGCCGGCTTTTGAGGCATTTGTTCGGTTGTATGTTTTGTTTCTTTTGTTTTTGTCACAGGCTCGAGGCTTTTTTTAGGGGTCTCTGGTCTTTTCATCACTGTTTTCGATTCAGAGGCTTGTGGTTTATGGAAAGCCAGTTTCAGGGTAACGACATCAGGTGTGGAATTAAAGGCAAATCTTTTCTTGAGCCACTCAGGCTCCGTACTCAAAAAAAGTCCATGTATTAAAACGGCCAGTCCTGCAGCGAGCAAGAAACGTCTCACCTCTTGTAATCTACCTCCGCCTGGAGTGAAATCCGCTTAATCCCCCCCATCCTGATCTGATCAAGGATCTTAAACAGCTCTTGGTATGGAAGACTTCTGTCGGCAAAAAGCAGTACACCCGGTTCTCTGCCAGCCTTAGCTTTTTTTTTCAACACACCTGCCAAGGATCCAATGGGAACCTCTTCTTTATCCACATAGATGTTTCCTGACGACTTCACAGTCACCGACAGCACCAGATCCTGGTCTATTTTGACTGTAGTAGAATAAGGAAGTATCACCGGCAACCCGCGGTGAACGGCCATAGATAGCATAGCATATATAAAAAATACCAAGAGAAGAAAGACAATATCAATCAGAGGTAACATCTCAATACGGGCTTTTCGCTTTGTTTTGAGGTCAATTTTCATGTCAGATCCCTGCTCTGTTTGTTTGTTTCCTGTGACAATTTTTCATAGACTATCTCAAGACTGGTTGCATATTTTTCAATTGTCAGCACAGCATTTTCAACACGAGAATTAAAGTAGTTATAGGGAAAAACCGAAAGTATAGCGATCCCGAGGCCTGCTGCCGTTGTGATCAATGCCTGGGCGATTCCAGCAGTGACAGCCTGTGGGTGTTCAATGCCGCTGGTTCCCAATATCTCAAAGGAGCTAATGATGCCAATCACCGTCCCGAAAATTCCAAGAAGTGGGGATACAGTGATCATGGTGTCCAGAACGCCCATGTGCCTGCGCATTCTCTTGATCTCCTCGGCTGCACCTGATTCCATTGCCTTGGTCATAGAAAATTCCCTGTGAAGAATTCCGCTGACAAGGATCCTAATCACAGAATCATTAGATCCTGACACTTTTTTCCTGACCTCCTCCCAACTGCCCATTTGACATAACTCAAGAACCCGATCCACAAGCGACTGTTCTCGTCTCATATCTTCTCTGATCCAGAATATTAAACGGTCTATGATCACTGTCAGAGCAATTATCGAACAGGCCAAAAGAGGATACATGACCGGACCGCCCTTTATAAAAATATCTATCATGACTTTTTCCTTTCCTTAAATATTAGACTTACCTCATCAAAACCATAAAAGTAATAGAAATTCGGATCAAATTATTCTTAAAAAACCATTTTACTAATTACGGGGCATGGGGATCTCCACGCCCCCTGTGTGTTAACCATGGATTATGAACAGAAAGGCAGAGCATGGGGTTCTCTTTTCAAAAACGAAAAACTGGTTGCTGGTTATTTGAGTTAAGTCTTCCGAGGCGGGCGGCAACTTACGGAGGTTGTTGCCATGGCCACCTAAAGCTAAATATTAACTTATTTCTCCGCCCGCCATAGCGAAGTGATGCCCTTTCGGCCTTGCAGTTGACGTCTCGTTTTTGAAAAGAGAACCCCATGCTCTGCCACACATAGCTGCGACTTTCTTAAAAGAAACCCACATCCCGATGTCCATCTGCCATACCCATAGTTAAAACCCTGGAGGTGTTCCATGATCTTTGGAATATTTATGACGCGACTTTTTTAAAGAAAACCCCATGTCCTTGTCTCCATTATTATCAAAGAACTAAACTGTCACAATTATTTCAAACTTACCCGCGGACTTCCGGAAACAGGATTTTTATCAACAATTACCGGACACTCATAAACGGCCTCAATATTCGAGGCAGTAATGACTTCGTTCGGTACTCCTGTCGAATATAAACGCCCCTCCTTCAACATGACCATTCTGTCGCAGTACTTGGCTGTCAAATCAATGTCATGTGAAACCACCAATACACTTAAGTCTGCTTTGTGAGTCAAAGAAGAGATCAAATTAAAGACCTCGCTTTTATACTTAAGATCCAAAAAGGATGTAGGTTCATCCAATAAAATAACTGTTGGTTCCTGAGCAAGGGCCCTGGCTATGAGTACCCGTTGTTTTTCGCCACCTGAAAGCTCATGGATGGATCGATCTGATAATTCAAGACACTGCGTATCCTCAAGGGCCTTAAATACTACTTCCATATCCCGCTTCCCCTCAAACTGAAAGCGTCCCAGATGGGGAAAACGGCCCATACAAACCACTTCAAGGGTAGAAAAAGAGAAGCGGAAATGGCTCTCCTGCGCCACCATCGCCACCTCTCTTGCCAGACTCGACCTGTTATAGCTTTTAATAGGCTTTTCCCTAAGCAATACCTCCCCCTCTTGAGGGATCAAGATCCCGTCTATTACATTGAGAAGCGTGCTCTTTCCTGATCCGTTCGGCCCCATCACACCCAAAAGTTCACCAGATCGAATATCGAGATCCAGACCCCTTAAGGCCCATGACTCGCCGTAACTGAACCCTACGTTTTTCAAACTCAGGACCGTGCCCATTTACTACCCCTTGTTTTGAGCAGATAAATGAAAAAAGGTGCTCCAATAAAGGCCGTGATAACACCAACAGGTAACTCACTTGGCGAAACAACTGTCCTCGCAAGCGTATCCGCAGCTATCAGAAAAATTGCTCCTCCAAGTGCTGAAACCGGTATCAAAAGGCGATGATCAGAGCCAAGGACCATTCTCCCAAGATGTGGAACAACAAGTCCCACAAACCCTATCAATCCGGAAAAAGCTACCACCAGCCCGACAACCAGAGAGACGACCAAAAAGCAAATCAACTTTGCTCTTTTAACATCTACACCCAATTGAAGCGCAGTTTCCTCTCCGGCTGTAATTATATTAAGATGTCTTGAAAGGCTGTAAAGAACCCCAAACGCTATAAGAATAATTGGAAAGACAATGATAGACTGTCTGTAGTTACTCTGGGAAAGGTCGCCATAAAGCCAGAAAAGCATGCTGTGAAGGCGATCGTCAACCGCAGTTGAAACAAAAAACATAATGATGGCTGTAAAGAAGGCATTGATGATAACGCCCGCAAGCAGGATAGTTGAAGATTCCATGCCCATCTTCTTCTTGCCTATTTCCAACACCAGGAAGATAGTCAACAGGGCTCCTGCATAGGACATGAGAGGAATCCCAAAATTGAAACCGAGACCAAACATTATGCCAAGCACCGCGCCAAAGGCACCACCGCTGGAAACTCCCAATATAAAGGGATCGGCAAGCGGGTTCCGTAAAAGGGCCTGAAAAACTACCCCCCCAAGCGAAAGGGAAAAGCCAACTAATCCAGCCAGCAGAATCCTGGGAAGCCTGATCTTGAGAACAATGAGCCTCACTGCCTCTTTTACATTGGGGTCTCCGACAAAAAGGCCCCACAATTGATCCAAGGTCACATCGGCCGTTCCAAGCAGTAAGGAAATGAATATGCTCAAGACAAGAAAAAAGCAAAGGACAAGAGTTATGCGGACGACTCGCATAGGACCCAAAGGCCTTTTAATGTTTGTTATTATCATTCAATCTCCTTAAAACTCCATTCCACCTCGGGATGGATCAGCCTTGCCATTATATCTACTCCCTCGATGATCCGCGGTGATGGACGGTCCAATAGATCGGACTCAACCAGATGGATCCGCCTCTCCTTCACGGCCTGAATAACCGACCACTTAAACCATTCCTGTCGTGCCTGCTCAAACCTCCCACCTCGTTCCATAGAGGATATGATTATGATCTCAGGGTTTCTTTTGATGACTTCCTCAACACTAATTCTGGGATATGTGACCGGCTCGTCCTGAGACATATTTTCACCTCCGGCAAGCTGGATTACATCGTGATGAAAGGTATTTCTATTAACCGTCATGATTGGTTTCATATTAATCTGTAAAAATACAAGGGGACGTCTCAATCCCGCAGTCTTCTTAGAAATATAATCAACCCGTCTCACCAAACAAGACGTCAGTTCCTTTGCTTTTCTTCCAACACCGCAGAGATCACCTAAAGCGGCAATGGTACTTATCACATCCCTGACTTTTCGAGGGTTCACTATATAAACCGGTATGCCCACTTGCTCAAGTAGTCTCACCACGCTGGCCTTATTGCCATCTGCCGTCCCTATGGCAAGATCAGGATTGAGGCTGATGATCCTTTCCACATTCAGATTGATGTAACTCCCTACCTTTGGTTTATGAGCCGCTTCAGGAGGATAATAACTAAATTGTGTCACACCTACAACATGATCCCCCAAACCTAAGTAATAAAGAATCTCGGTCAGGCTTGGCGCCATTGAAACGATCCTTTTGGGTGGAGTCTTCAAACTGACAACCCGCCCGAGCGCATCCACAAAATTGGCAGCCAAGGATACGTTGATCCAGCAAAAGATTATCAGGCTCGTTACAATAGAGATTAAAAATCTAAAATGCATTTTAAAATTCCATAAAAACAAAAACCCCAGACCGATTTTCTCGACCTGGGGATGTCCCTTTTTTATCCTCAAGACTCTCGGGATCACCTCGCTCCGCGAAGGACTTATCCCGGTTCAGGCAGGTCTTCTGACTTTAGGATCATCCTACTAACCGCGCCTTCCCGGACCTAATGCTCTGTCCAGTGGCTTCCCAGCTAATAATTAGCTAATCACTAATAATCAGCCTGCGGCGTTCGTCCCCGATTACAGCGGCGGGCCCGTCCCCGAATTCAACGGGGTTCCCTTTTAAGCTCAATTAGAGTACCTGAATAAGAAAATTATAATAAAATATGTAATAGAAGTCCAGATATAAAATGGGGGCTCTCCAACTCCTCTCTCACCTGGGCTTTAACTCCTGAGTTTATAACACCAATTTCATGAATCAACTCCCACTGATAAAACGCCTAATAAAATGCTTCACGGCCTTCATCCCGTTCCACTCAGAAAAATATCAACATTTCACAGATATCCGTCATTTCCTTATTAGATCTGGCATCCAGTTACGTCTTGCCCAATCTTCAACCTCAAGTTGAACTCTTGTATCAGCCTCACCTCCACTAACATCTGTATACCCCGGCATAGCTTGTCTTTTACAGAATTCCCTGTGCATTGGTTTATTAGAATCAATTTTCAGGGATATTGTCAATAGATCGAGGTTTGGCCTGAATTGTTTGATGAGGAGGTAATTGTGGCAAGGAGAAAGATTTGAGTCGGAAATTCACTTCACTGAAATGGGAAGCTAAGAATACTTATTTTAATTATGCCTGGTACCATTTACACTGTCCCGTATTCTTTCTCTTACCAATTCCCAGGGCGACCCAGCATCAGGATTTTGGTGGTATGCATCAAGACGTCGATCCAGCTCTTGCTTCTGTGCCTCCGTCAATTGAACTGATTCAGGCACAGCAATAATGCTGTCCCAGAGGTCCTCTACAAGCTGAATCCTTTCAGAAACGCTCAATTCCAGTAAATTAGCTGTGGTTGTCTTGCTCATCATAAAAATACTTTATCAAAATTCGGTGTGGGATGCAACCCTATTGATTGCAAGTTTTTATCCAGCGAAGCTTTTATATGGCATGATATATTCTATGTTTTACAGAATTCCCTGTGCATTGGATTATTTGAATCAGTTTTCAGGGCGATTGTCAATAGATTGAGGTTTGGCGGTGATGTCCTAATCTGAATTTATTGAAATAATTGGTATGAAAAAAATAAGAGGGTAGCTATTTAAATTGCGGGTGAGCTTAACACCCACCCGCAAAGTTTTATAACAATAGGGTGATTATAAATACTGCAATAACCCAAAGGGTTTTTGCAACATCAATCTTTACCCCTATTATTATGTTGAGTCTTATCATTAATGTTCTCCTTATGATAAGGCTCAAGCCGGCCTGAGCCATTAACTCAGAAGTATTTTATTCACGCCCTGGCTGGCGCTATCCTCATATTGTGATCAGCAATATGAGGAGGCAGGCAGACTTTTGGTTGGGTATCCAGAAACAATTTGCTTACTGGGTCCTTCCAATTATCCACCCTTGAGCCGGTTTCTCCAAAACCGACCCCGGGGATGGAGTTCCCCGATCCAATAGGTATCCAGGTTAAAGTGTAACCTGGGCCTATTGGATTAAGGTAATAATTACACAAAAAAATGATTTTTCAAATAAAAAAACCCACCTTGAAAATTTTGAAAAAAACGAGAAAATCATGAAACATAAGCTTGTATTTATTAAATGGCTTGATTCTAAGGGTGGTTCTTATGAGTGGGAGTTTTTAGAGGATATAGAACCCCTTAAGCCTATAACATGCCATTCTGTTGGATATTTATTAGATGATACTAAGGAATATAAAACATTGGCCCCCACAATAAGTGAGGGCTAAGTTTGGGGCAGAATAACTATTCCTGCTTGCTCTATTATTAAATTTCAGATATTATCTGAATAACTATCTTTTCTTTTTTCTGTTAGGGCGTTGTGTGAGAGCTGATCCCGCAACGCTCTTGACAGTTTTGGACGTTTTTTTACTTCTAACAAATGTTCACCCCCAGAAAAGGTAATTATGGTAGCCATAACCTATGGAACT
>CAYRFN010000165.1:0-8990 GCA_964423495.1 uncultured Desulfobacteraceae bacterium | reverse complement strand
TCCTGGAACGTTTACTGATCTAACAAGAGTCAAACGAAGATTTGACCCGTTCCTACAATGACTTGGCTTTGAGGAATGTTTCGATAAAGCCGTTGATCTGTTAGATTCGGGTTGGTAGTAATCGTAATGATATTTGCTGTTTTCTACAGGAACGTATTCAAGGTTCATAACTACCTCCTTTCTTTTTTGCTGAAAAAACAGGTAGATAATGACCTCGAATAGAATATCAGTCAATTATCAATTTATTACGTACAGTGGCAAGATATCTGAAATTTGATTAAAACAAAATCGTCCTTGACCAGCAGCAACTGATTTACCAATGGACGTGCCCATTTTTCTCATTTTCCCCTCCTCTTTTGGAATGAAAACTTGTCAGCTAGTTAAGAACCCTATATGGAACAAATTCTACCCGGTTTTTAAATTTTAAGAAAGTTGGAAAAAATATTTAAGCATTATTAACTATCTTGATTTTTTGCAATAATTTCGATTTGTTGAATTAATCGCGTTTTTGATGTATGTTAACTACAAATCAAGTTTTCGTGATGATGGAACAAAAACACGCCGGATAGTTAATATCAATGTTATACAACATGAAAAAAGAGCAACTAGATGGAAGAAAAAATGAGCAGATGGGGTGTTGGCCCTACCTTTGCTTTTTTATCAATTAGCTATGGAATGATAATGTTAGCAATCAGTCGTTATTTCCATCCAGCTTTCCAGATTCCTTTCGTACCATATTGGCTATTGTGGATTTTAGGGATTGCACTGATATTAATTGGTGTGCCCTTTTTCATTATTTCCGTAAAAAGCGTTATGAAGGCATACAATGCTGATGCGCTTGTTACGGATGGTATTTTCAGGTATTGCCGCCATCCTTTATATGGTTCATGGGTGGTTTTCATAGTACCTGGGATAGTCTTCTTAGCAAACAGTTGGATAGGACTAACCACACCAGTATTTATGTATTTTTTGTTGCGTAAATTGGTAAGAAAAGAAGAAATATATTTAGAACATGTATTTGGTTCCGAATATCTTATGTATAAAAAAAAGGTTCCATGTATATTGCCAATTGGTTGTCTAAAATCGATCGTATAACCAATCACTGGATGCGGACGCAAAAAGCCGCGCCGCACAGTTCAACCGATGTTGCCGGACGCTTCGCGCCGGCAACATCGCCCTGTGCTATCTGCTATTTTGGCAAATATTAGGATTTCTAAATCCTGAGATATCCAAACCATATCAACAATCATATTATAATTTAAAACGGATTTGCTCGTGGCAAGATATCTAAAATTACAAATGCAAGCCCTAAGTTTTTAAGATGTAGGATAGGTTAAGCGATTTGTCATCAGTGGGTATCATTTTTACTGAATACAGTATAGCTTTGCAGACATCGAAAAGCTTGCCTAAGCTAAATCCACCTTTTTTGTGCATCTCACCCACCCTGAGGTCTCTTAGAAACTGAATGGTTCCATTCGATGGAATACCTCGTGACCATTCAAGGAACAGGAATCTGGGCGTCATCCCTACCGGGATTTGCTTTTTCCTTGACTCGTAAGGGTATATCAACCTAAATTCGGGCACAAAAAAAAGTCTTCCTTTCACTTAAAGTTTATTATAGTTTCTATCAATTGACCTCAATTGGAAAATCAACGTGGCAACCGATCAGGTTGAAGGGGAGATACATTAATGGGAAAGGCAGATAGGATCAGTGGATTTTTTTGGCTCATCTTCGCGTTGATTATCATCATCAAGTCCTATCGCCTGGGCCTGGGAAAAGTCGTTGAACCGGGGCCGGGCTTTCTTTTTTTCTGGGCGGGGATCGTCCTTGCCATCATGTCTCTGGTGATCATTTTTAGTACATTTGACAGGAAAAAAGCCGGAGAGCCTGATAAGCCCATCTTAGGAGAAATCAGTTTCAGAAAAATCATTCTTGTGTTAGCAGCTGTCTTTCTGTATGCAATCCTGATAGAAACATTAGGGTTTATCCTGGTTACTTTTATGCTTTTTGTTTTCATCCTGGGTGTGGTTGAAAAAAAAGGTTGGCTTTTCACGGTCCTGTCAAGCTTTATAGTGACCAGTGCCGCTTACCTGGTATTCAGGACCTGGTTGCAGACACAACTGCCGGCGGGAATCCTTGGATTCTTGAGATTTTGAAAAAGAATTAGGCTGAAAAATGGATACACTATCTGGCGTCATATACGGATTTCAGGTAGCCCTTGAACCAATGAACCTGATCTACTGCTTCATCGGGGTTTTTATCGGGACCCTGGTGGGTGTCTTACCCGGGATCGGACCGGCCGGTTCGATCGCTTTGCTCCTCCCCACCACTTTTCGCCTGAGCCCGGTTTCCGGGATCATCATGCTGGCAGGCATCTGGTATGGTGTCATGTTTGGCGGTTCCCGCACATCCATTCTGGTGAACATACCCGGTGAGCCCACTTCCGTAGTGACCTGTATGGACGGGTATCCCATGACCTTGAAAGGGAGGGCCGGCCCGGCCCTGGGGATTGCGGCTTTTGCTTCGTTTATTGCCGGCACTTTCTCCATCATCGGACTCACCCTGATGGGTCCCTTCTTGGCCGGAATGGCGCTTAAATTCGGGCCGCCGGAATTTTTTTCTCTGATGGTCGTGGGGATTACCATCCTCAGTTATCTTAGCAGCGGATCTATGGTTAAGGCACTGATGATGGCCGCCGTGGGGGTGATCCTGGGCGGAGTCGGGATGGATTCCATTAGCGGAGATTACCGGTTTACCTTCAAAATCCATTCGCTGTTGGATGGCATAGGGCTCATCCCCGTCGTTATGGGCCTTTTCGGTATCTCAGAAGTCCTGGTCAATCTGGAAACGGAAATCGAGGGGACCATTGTCACTGCCAAAATCAAGAACATCCTTCCCACCCTCAAGGACTGGGCGGACTCCATATGGTCCATTGTTCGGGGCACCTTTCTTGGTTTTTTTCTTGGGATTATCCCGGGAGGCGGCGCCATCGTGGCCACATTTGCCTCCTATGCCATTGAAAAGAGGGTCTCCAAACATCCTGAGGAGTTTGGAAAGGGGGCGATCCAGGGGGTGGCCGGGCCGGAGGCTGCGAACAATGCGGCTGCCGGGGGGGCCTTTATTCCCCTCCTCACCCTAGGTATCCCTCCCAATCCCGTGATGGCAATATTCTTAGGGGCCCTGATGATCCATGGTCTGGAACCGGGCCCCCTCCTGATTCTGGAGGCCCCGGATGTCTTCTGGGGGACCATTGTGAGCATGTATATCGGAAATATCATGCTGATGGTCCTTAACCTTCCCCTGATCGGTCTCTGGGTGAAGATCCTGAGGATCCCCTATTTTTTTCTCTTCCCCCTGATTATTCTTTTCTGCTTGATCGGGGTTTTCAGTGTAAGAAACAACGCTGCTGATATCGTGATCATGTTCATGTTCGGCGTTGTGGGGTATCTCATGAGAAAGTTTCGCTACCAGGCGGCGCCACTGGTCCTTGCCCTGGTCCTGGGCCCCATGCTGGAGGAGGCCTTTCGCCAGTCGCTGATTACATCGCGAGGAAGCTTCGCCATCTTTTTCACCCGACCGATATCGGTGGGTTTTCTCATTGTGGCATTTATTTTACTGATCATCCCCATAATCACCATGCGAAAGAAGGCCCCTGTGGATGAGGAAAGTTAGATTGACAGTTCATAGTTAAGGAGGATATATGGAGGACTATAAAGAGAGACTCACGACATGTATTTCCATTTCCGAGCTTGAACGACGGTGGAAGGCCGCTCGGGAGATGATGCGGGATCGGAAGATCGACTTTCTGTTGATGCGGAATGATGAGGAATTCCTGGGGGGATATGTGAAATGGTTCAGCGACTTTTCCGCACGTCATAGCTATCCTTTCACCGTTATCTTCCCGCTCGATGAGGAGATGACCTTCATCACCTGCGGTCCCACTCCTCCGGGGGAACCGTTTCCCCCGCAATGGGCCGTGCGCGGTGTAAAAAGGAGATTGGCCGCCCCCTATTTTCCCTCAATTCACTACACCAGCACTTATGACGCGGAATTGGCCGTGAATGTTCTGAAAGAGAAGAAAGGGGCAACTATCGGACTCATCGGGAAATCTTATATTCCGATGAATTTTTACGAATATCTGAGGAAGCACCTTTCCAATGCACAATTTGTGGATGCCACGGATGAGATCGATCAGATCAAGGTGATTAAAAGTGCGGAAGAGATCGAATTGATCAAACGCACGGCGGCCCTTCAGGACAGGGCCATGGAACACCTGCGGAATTACATCAGACCGGGAATTAGAGATTTTGAAGTTCTGTCCGAGGCACAGCAATCAGTGGTCAAGCAGGGCAGTGAGCGTCAATTGATCCTGGTCAGTTCCTCGGCACCTATAAGCCCGGTCGGTTATCTATTCCGTCACTTTCAGAATAGAATGATAAAGGAAGGGGATAGGGTTGCCGTCCTGATCGAAGTAAATGGGCCCGGCGGATTCTATACCGAGATAGGAAGGATGTTCTCCCTTGGGCAACCCCCGCAGGAATTACAAGATGCCTTCGGGACTGCCGTGGAAGCCCAGGATGTGACAGTCAATCTTCTAAAACCGGGAGCCGACCCGAAAGATATCTGGGAGGCGAACAATGCATTCCTTCAGGAAAGAAGGTATTTTCCGGAAAGACGGCTTTATGCGCACGGTCAGGGCTATGATCTCGTCGAAAGACCTGCGATTCGGTATGACGAGTCCATGGAGATCAGGGCAAACACGAACATCACGGTTCATCCATTTGCAGGCAATGAAAACATCTGGGCAACGATTTGTGACAATTACCTCGTGAGGGAGGCGGGAGACTGCGTTCATCTCCATAAAACGTCACGAGAAATCATTGTTGTTTAAGGATCTTTTTTAACTTTTCAAACTAAACCTTTAACATGGTGGGCGATGGATTATAACTCATAACTTTAAAAAAGGAGGTCTACAATGAGACGGGTTGCTTTTATCTTCACACTTCTAATGGTTTGCAGCTTTTTTTCCGGGGCGGTTCTTACAACAGCCCAGGCAGGGACTTATCCCGATCGGAGCATCAACCTCATCATTCCCGGAACGCCTGGGTCCATTATCGATATCACCGGCAGGATTGTAGCGGAGGAGATGACCAAAATCCTAGGCCAGAAAGTAGTCCCCATGGACAAGCCGGGTGCATCTTTTACCCTTGGAACAGATTTCGTGGTCAGGAGCAAACCGGATGGCTATACCCTTTCCTATACAAACTCTTCGGGTCTGGTGAGTGCGCGCGTTGCCAAACCGGAGATTGTTCCCTACGGTCCCGACGATCTGGTGCCTTTGGGCCTGCATCTATACTTCCCGATGGGCTTTGCGGTGCAGGCGAGTTCACCCTGGAAAACCTTTAAAGACATGGTGGATTACGCCAAGAAAAATCCGGGGGCCATCCGTATAAGCACTTCAGGAAAATTTTCGTCCGCATTTTATATCATTAAGATGATTGAATCGGCGGCCGGAATAAAATTGACCCAGGTGCCCTATAAAGGCGGCAAAGCCGTTATCGCCGCTATTTTAGGGGGACACGTAGACGCCTGTGTCGACGCCGGCCTGAAATTCACCCCCCATGTTAAGGCAGGCAAGTTGAGGATCCTATTGGCGTCCAAAAGGATGAGAGAATTACCGGACGTTCCGACACCCCAAGAAGTAGGTTACAACGTGGACATATTTTCACCCTGGTTCGCATTCTATGCCCCCAAGGGGACGCCCGAGGAGGTGAAGAAGGTGTTGATTTCGGCCATTAAAAAGGCCATAAACGAGCCTGTATCAAAAGCGAAAATCGAGAAAATGGGGTTTCTTGTTGATTATGGGACCCCGGAGGAGCTTGAAAATCTGATTCCAAAGCAATACAAAGAACTCAAATCAATCATGGACGAGGCACGCGCTCGAGAAAAGTGACCCTACTTGGCCAAAACTGAAAAGGTGTGATAAGAAGTCCCTTTTTGTGAGACGGACTATAGGGGATTGTGCCTTGTGTGTCAATTGAAAAGTCGCCTCATCATGTAGCGGTCTTTCTTTTTAGGCCGACATTAGATCGAAAGGTTAAGGCATACGCATGTTTGGAATCTGAGTACAAAACCATTTATTCGTGGATAAGGCGACAATTGGGTGGAAAAAGGTCATATGTCTCCCTTTAACTCACCTGTTGTTTTTAAAAATCAGCCAGTGTAGACCTCTGGATACTGAGGGTCTGCATAAAGCCACTTATCAGACGGTGGGAGCTGGGAGAATGCCTCCGGCCCATATGGGCCTACGCCCCCCGGTGGGAGTCGTCTAATAGCAGGGTTGAGCTGAAAAGATATCGCCATTGAAATGGATGGATTTTTGGCCTGTAATATGTCAAGCGAATCCCTTCGCAAAGCAGGTCACTAAAAAATATCACATGCTTTTTGGGCCTTTAAGATGTGGCGATTACTCCAACGTACATGGCATTCGGGCAATCCTGGGATATCTGCTATGCTTCGGCAAATATCAAGGCCTTGAGATCCTGAGATATCCAAACAATATCGACAATAAGATTGTAATTTCCTTAAGATTTGCTCCTGGCAAGCTGTGTCAGGTTTTGAAAAGCACGATTTTCATGGTATACTCTCATTTACTAAGGTGATATTTGGTTTTCTGGCACGTAACATGAAACTTTTAATTCGAAGGGCGAAGTACAAGCTAATTTACACGCCTCATATTTTGAAAGGAGATCAGTGGATTGACAAAGCAAGAAGTAAAGTGGATTGATTAGACCGGTAGGGTATTCATCACACTATGATATTACACAATTTTTCGGGAAACATTGCAGCATTCCTTGCTGCAGGCCTGTTTGGCGCCTCGGTAGCCGCCACCCGTGTGGCAGTTCAGGAAATTCCGCCATTGAACTTAGCGGTTCTCCGATTCGGTCAAGGAGGATTGATATTGTTCCTATACCTTTTCATTGGTGCAAGGGATCTCCTCAAAGTTAAGCGACATGATTTACCATTCCTTGTCCTCCTCGGGGCCATTCTCTTTGCCGTTTTTCCTGTGACTTTTAATATTGGCCTCCGCCTTACCGAGGCTTCAAGAGGGGCTCTGATGCTGGCCACCATGCCTATATGGAGCGCGTGGCTGGCTCGCGCGGCACGAAAGGAACGGCTGATCCTTCGGCAGGTCGCGGGTATCCTGATAACATTCGCTGGTGTGGGGATAGTTCTTGCTGAGCGAGGACTGAATTGGCAGGGGACTACGTTGGCGTTGGCCGGAGATGGGTTTATGCTCCTGACAGCCTTTTGTGGTGCAATATATGGCGTTTTAGCTCAACGGATGCTGGCTCACTATACGGCTCTTACCGTGACTACATATGCAATGGTGTTCGGAACATTGCTTCTCTTTCCAGCCGCCCTTGTTGAAGGTCTCCCTCAAGCGTTCGTTCGGATAGATGGGAAGGTAGCGGTTCTGATCCTCTTTCTGGGGATTTTTGGTGGAGCCCTTGGTTACTTCTTCTGGACATTCGCCCTGACTCGTCTGACGCCGACACAAGTAGCGGTCTATGTGAACATGAACCCGATGGTGGCAATAATTTTGGGGGCAGTCCTCTTGGCGGAAAAACTCACTGGAGTCTTTGTAGTTGGCTTTGTGACTGTTGGGGTTGGTGTTTTGTTTGTTAACTGGCCAAGAAGGATCGAATCGGAATAGCACTTCCCTGCAGAATGAAAGTGTTTTATTATTGATTTATATTGTTAACCTAAATAGATAATAATTTTTCTTCTGTTGGAGGTTTCTATGCGAATAGCTATTTTTGGAGCGGGTTCTGTGGGCGGCTACTTCGGAGGACGGCTATCCCAGGTTGGGGAAGATATCGTTTTCATAGCCCGTGGAGACCATTTGAAAGCGATGCTCACGCATGGTCTGCGAGTGGATAGCATAAATGGTGACTTTGCGGTGCAGCCGGTTCAAGCAACCGACGATCCATCTAAAACAGGGGAAGTTGATATGGTGTTAGTGGGCGTTAAGGCCTGGCAAGTGTCCGAGGCGGCTGAGGCCATGCGACCAATGATCGGACCAAAAACATTTGTCCTGCCGTTGCAAAATGGACTTGAGGCGCCGGCACAATTATCCGAAATATTAGGAGACCAACATGTCTTGGGCGGCTTATGTGGACTATTTTGTTATGTGGCGGGGCCAGGGCATATCGTCCATGCCGGAACAGATCCTTTCATAAAATTTGGAGAGCTGGACAACCATCGCAGCCAACGAGTTGAAGTACTGCTTGACACATTTAAAAGGGCCGGGGTCAACGCAGAAATCCCGCCTGATATCCAGGTTGCCATGTGGATGAAGTTTCTGTTTATTACAGTGTGGAGTGGGATGGGGGCGGTGACGCGTGCTCCAGTTGGGATATGGCGCAGCCTGCCAGAGACTCGCCGGATGGCGGAACTGAGCCTTCAGGAAATTATTGCCGTAGCGGCAGCTCGCGATATTTCATTGCCAGAAGAAGCCTTGCAAACGACAATAACCATGTATGATGGTCTTGCGCCCCAGTCAACCGCCTCCTTGCAGCGTGACGTGATGGAGGGGCGCCCTTCGGAGCTGGAAGCACAGATTGGAGCCATGGTACGCTTTGGGCAGGAAGCTGATGTGGCAACCCCACAGCACACATTTATCTATCGCAGTTTATTACCCATGGAGTTACGAGCACGAGGTCAA
This sequence comes from uncultured Desulfobacteraceae bacterium, assembly GCA_964423495.1. Classification (GTDB taxonomy): domain Bacteria; phylum Desulfobacterota; class DSM-4660; order Desulfatiglandales; family Desulfatiglandaceae; genus CAYRFN01. Next base: position 261 of record CAYRFN010000165.1, on the reverse strand, counting down.
CTTCAGTTTGGTGAATGATCTCAAGGCTCTGTTCTGTTGCGCACTTTTTATTTTTCTTTGAGACCACAGTTTCCAGGGATTACCCAAACCATGCGATTGTTGTGCAATCCTATTAACACAAGCTTCTTCGCAGTTGTAAAACCTTTGATATCTCCAACATATGTACAAATATTTTGGAGTGTTAAGTAGCTGAGGAGGTGGCAAGGTATCACAGGTTAGAGGAAATCTAAAAGTTGAGATATTGAATTATTGAAGAGCATC
>CAYRFN010000164.1:0-8992 GCA_964423495.1 uncultured Desulfobacteraceae bacterium | reverse complement strand
CGTAGTATCAAAAAAGTCAACTAAATAATTACCTAACTATCGTTGTAGTATTAAGCTCTTTGACAAAAATCATTAGCGAATTATAAGGGCTTGGGGTTCTCTTTTAGAAAGACGCAAAGTCTGATCTAAGCACCGTGCAAAGTCAGCTTATCCCTCAAATTCACTCAGGCATCGGGAGCCCTGTACCCCTTCTTTCTTTATTTTTAAAGTGTTAAATAATTACAATAATTTAAATACATAATTCAAATCAATACTTGAACTTTCCATTCTCATAAATTACTAATGTTTTGCCGGAACTTAGATGGGCGGTAACGGTCTTGTTTTCCGTATTCACCAGATCCCAATGTAACGCTGAATCATTAAACCCAAGTTTTTTCTTCATATCTTTAGTAAGTTTCCCTGGGTCTCCATCATATGTATCGGAATAAGATGATCCCACAGCCAAATGAGAGTTCCCATAGCGACCTCCATAATTTTCGTCATAAAGGGTATTGGCCATAAACCTATTTATCCTTGAAAATCGTTTATCAGTCAGAGAAAACTCCCCTACTCTGTTAGCCCCTTTATCCATTGAAATCTGTTTGACCGCAAATTCTACTCCTTTTTTTGCCTCAGTTTTGACGACTATTCCTTTCACAAAAACAAACCTCACTCCTTCCACATAATTCCCGCTTCGGAAGGATGGTTGGTTAGCAAAATATACCCCTTCTGTACCCCGCCAGTCTGGAGAGAGAAAAATTTCAAAACTGGGAATATTATGACCTGAAACCCCCGACCACTTTCGCTTTTTTCCAGGCCTGACCTTTAGATCAATATTTTCCGATTCAATATGGTAATATTTCACGTCCATGCTGTTCATCCATTTTTTAACAGTCATTGCATCCTTGTAAATACTGTGCCAGGTCTGAACAGGATCATCTTTATCTAAGTAACATGCCCTTATGACCTGATTGGTGTATTGTCTTAATGAAAGCTTTGCCTGTTTTGCTAATTCTTCTGTCGGCAGCATACAAATCGTCCAACCAAAGATACCAGCCTCTTCCCTTTTCCGTAGGATATCCTGTAATGGTTTTCTTGCCACGACCGCTTTTCCAATCTTCCTTGAATCAATATCGCTTAAATGAGTTAGTGATTCTGGGGCATGAAGATAGATCCTGCCATTGAGGCCCTCACATAGCTCCTTTTGCCCCGGCGCTAGAAAGACAAGCTGTTTAGTATTGGCTTTTTCATAGAAGTTGTGTTCCATAATAGAGGTTTCCCCCAAGCGCAATACAGGGTTCATACCCATATCAAGGAGCTTTCCCTGTAAAATCTCTGCCAACTTGATAGCAGGGAGATCAAATTGGATCAAAATAACCTCATTTTTTTTGAAATTTTTCTTCCTTGCGGTTTTCAACCCCCACAACAGGACATCTGAATACCTATCCACCTGTCTTTTAGTTAACATCATTTTCCTCCCAAAGTTCTTTGCTTATTGAATATTTACAAAATATTGTATCTTAAGTTCCTTACAAGCACCTTTTTCCTTCCTTGGGAATCTGAGAGCGTACCTTTCCATCAGAATAAAACCCAAGGCCTAAAACCCCTTTCTTTTTGACGATAAGGATCACATAGCCCATACCCAGGTCCAAATCAACTTTAAGCTCTTCTCCGGCCAAGAGTCTTGTCAGCTGATTTTCATCAATCTCAAGCTTTGCCTTTGTAGCAGCATGGCCAAAAATCTGGACCATCCTGGTCGTTGGTTTCAAAAAGGCACCAATCTTCTTGAATGCCTTTAATCCAAGGCTTGATACCTTCCAGATATACCTGATTCATAATCCAAACCTACATTAATAGATAGTAATTTTGCATCTCTCTTTTTTAGTAATTCATTCGCAACAATCAGTCCGGTATTATTCATCAATTGGGCCAAGTATGAGGTCTTCCCACCCGGAGAAGCACACATGTCGAGGATGTATGAACCCTCTCTTGGAGAAACGGCGAGTGCGGCAAGGCATGAGGTAAGGGCCTGGGGATGAACATAGCCAAAAAAATACTCAAGCAGGTTTCCAGGGTTATTCAATTCCGGCGTATGATATAGAGTATCATCCTGTTCAATGGCTCTTTCGAGATGAATCCCTTTTTCTTCAAATGAAAGAAGCAAGGGCTCTGGCTCTACCTTTAAACGATTGATTCTAAGGTGGGTAGGAAGGGGCTTATGGAGCCATTCTTGAAAAAGGTCAAATTCTGGAATGATTTCGCGATAGCAATCAAAAATCGGCTTCATTCTGAAAAAAAAATTTGTCTTTCAATTGATTCAAAGAATTCCTGTTTCTGAATGGACTTTGATATATAATCATCCATTCCTGTCTCGATACAGCGTTCTCAATCTCGCTTCATAGCATAAGCATTCAGGGAAATGATAGGAATTTGGCTGCCTGCTTTTTTTCCGTTTCACGAAAAAAAATGCTTTTAGAGAAATCTTATCGAAAAGATGTCATTGGGTCAATAAGGAATAATTCCAACTATTTTCCTGTAAAGTTAGTCATTTGTTTACATTCCTACCGATTATATGTTAAATGGTTTTTGCCCTATTAAAACCTCTGAAAAATCCACACTTAGAAAGAAATATTATGGCCAATGTCCTCGATTACTCCCTGGCCAGAGAAAGGATGGTTAATACCCAGCTAATCCCACGAGGTATCAAAGATAAGCGAGTATTGGAAGTTATGAAAAAAATTCCTAGAGACCGCTTTATCGAAGAGGCCCTTAAAGGAGAAGCATATAATGACCATCCATTGCCCATAGGCCATAAGCAAACAATATCTCAGCCCTATATTGTTGCACTCATGACTGAAGCACTCGAGCTTTCTGGCAGGGAAAAGACACTTGAAATAGGCACGGGCAGCGGTTATCAAACAGCCATTTTGGCCGAGTTATCAGAAAAGGTTTATACAATTGAGAGGATCAAATCTCTATTGGTAAAGGCAAGATCCATTCTGGCCGAATTGGGCTATGATAATATATTGCTTAAAGCATTTGACGGCACCCTGGGGTGGAAAGAATATAAGCCATATGACGCCATTATAGTCACGGCCGGCGCGCCAAAGATTCCTCATCCATTGCTCGATCAAATGGCTGATGGTGGAAGACTCATAATCCCGGTGGGGAACAAATTCAGCCAAGAACTTATCAAAGTAACCAAGAAGAAAGGGGGTTATATCGAGAACAATCTCGGTGGGTGCCGGTTTGTGGATCTGGTGGGTATACACGGCTGGAAGGACTAGAGTACGTATGATATTAGCTCTCCCATTGTCCGAACCCCTTGAACAATGAAAGCATATCTTTTTTCAAGCCTTCGGGAACCGAAGAGAGCTTCTCATGGGGAATCACCGCAAACTCGCCGGTACTTTTTACGAGAAGTCTGCCTTCATCGTCTCGGATCTCTCCCTTCACTTCTATCTTGGGACCTTTAGGAGCATCAACCAACCTTCCTTTTACGGTTAAAGGTATTCCGATCAATATAGGCCTCACATACTTCATATGAATCTTTCGGGTCACAAAAAAGGTCCTCTTAAAATAGATAACCGCCCACGACATCACCTCGTCAAGGAGGGTTGATATAATGCCACCGTGTGCCATATTTTCCCATCCTTCATGATTCTTTCCCAATGTAATATCCGAACAAATAGCATTGCCAAGCCGATAAAACTGGAGATTTAGCCCAATCGGATTCTCTGTTCCACAGGCAAAACAATTGTGCCCTTGAAGTTTTACTATATCGAACCTTTCCTTTTTTGCCATAAGAAACCCCTTACTATTCAGCTCCTCAGCCAGTCAAACACTTACCCCACGATCCAACCAATTTCAACTCTTTATCGCCAAAATCGTATACCACGTCATCTCATGGTCCCACTCTCGGATAATCCGAAAAAATTTCTTCCAAGTCCAGACTTAATGTCACGCGACTGGCTTCTCATCAGCCCTGAAGGCGAAAAAATAGGAACCTTTCACAGAACAATTTACAGTGAGAAAAGAGCTAATAAATATCTGTCGAAAAAATGCCTCAGAAATGGCAAACTGTTTTCTTCCAGTAAGGTTTATGTGATTTGGTGCCAGAACTTAATTAATTACCTACTGTTATTATTTATTAAAACAATATAGAATAAAAACCAAGGAGGAAAATTATGGAGAAAAAAACTTTATCCATACCGAATATTTCATGCGGGCATTGTGTAATGAGTATTAAAAACGAACTGGGGGAGATTGATGGTGTCTCAACGGTTGAAGGAAATCCTGAGAAAAAGGAGATCACCGTTCAATGGGATACGCCGGCGACCATAGAGAAAATAAAGTCCACCTTAAAAGAGATTAATTATCCGACTACTGAATAACTTTATAAAATCGTTTGGCGATTTTATTTATAGTGAGGGCTTTTTATGACCGAAAGCCATGTAACCCTTCCTGTCACAGGCATGACCTGTGCTAATTGCGCCATGAACATCGAGCGAAATGTGAAAAAATTGCCCGGTGTAAGTGATGCAAATGTCAATTTTGCCACGGAACAGGCGGCCATATCATTTGACTCAAATGAAACCCGGGTTGAGGAGCTCATTGAGAAGATCCATGATATCGGCTACGGAGTGCCAAAGGCTTCTATTGAACTGCCGATCACCGGCATGACCTGTGCCAATTGCGCCATGACCATTGAGAGGACTCTGAAAAAAAAGGTCCCAGGGGTCACAAAGGCTTCTGTTAATTTTGCAACAGAACGTGCGACCATCGAATATATCCCCAGTTTGGCGACCATAGATGATATCCTCACAGCCATTGAAAAAGCGGGCTACGGGGCCATCCTACCTGATGAAATCCTTGATGGCGAGGATGCAGAACTTACTGCCCGCAGGGCTGAAATAAAAAACCAGACCGTGAAATTCTTTGTAGGAATCATTTTCACGACCCCGCTTTTTTTCTTAAGCATGGGAAGGGATTTTGGGATTTTGGGACCATGGAGCCATGCCTTATGGGTAAACTGGCTTTTCTTGGTGCTGGCAACACCTGTCCAGTTTTATACGGGATGGGATTATTATACGGGCGGATGGAAGAGCCTGAAAAATAAAAGCGCCAACATGGATGTGCTTGTAGCCATGGGATCATCCGTCGCCTATTTTTACTCTCTTTCCCTGTTGCTTTATCCCTTCCTTGGAAAACATGTCTATTTTGAGACATCGGCGGTTATCATCACCTTAATCAAACTGGGAAAGATGCTGGAGGCAAGGACAAAGGGACGAACCGGCGGTGCTATCCGTAAACTTATGGGGTTGCGACCCAAAACCGCAACCATATTCAAAGACGGAAAAGAGATTGAGATATCCCTTGCCCAGGTCAAGGTGGGGGACACCGTTATCGTCAAGCCTGGCGAGAGCATCCCGGTGGATGGAGTGGTCCTTGATGGAGAATCAAGCGTGGATGAATCCATGTTGACCGGTGAACCCATCCCCGTAGACAAAGGCACTGGAGATAAAATTGCCGGCGGCACCATTAATGGAGAGGGGAGGCTGAAATTTAAGGCCACAAGGGTCGGTAAAGATACCGCACTTGCAAGGATTATCAGAATGGTTCAAGAGGCCCAAGGAAGCAAGGCGCCCATTCAGGCCCTGGCAGATCGGGTGGCGGCCATTTTTGTCCCTGCTGTGATTGGAATCGCCTTTCTTACATTTATAATCTGGTGGTTTGCCGGAGGGGAATTTGTCCCGGCCATGATACGGCTGGTGGCCGTATTGGTCATTGCCTGTCCTTGTGCCTTGGGATTGGCAACACCCACCGCTATTATGGCGGGAACAGGAAAAGGCGCCGAGAGGGGAATACTTTTCAAGAATAGTGAGGCCCTGGAGACGGCCACAAAACTGGATACCATTGTTCTGGACAAAACAGGGACCATTACAGTCGGAAAACCTTCTGTGGTTAATATAATTGTAATAGATGAAATCGTGAAAAATGAAGACGATCTGCTGAAGTTAGGGGCCTCAGTGGAAAGGGGGTCCGAACATCCTTTGGGGAGATCCATTGTCGGTGAGGCACAAAAGAGGGGCATTGCATTTCTTGAACCGGAAGGCTTCAGGGCATCCCGGGGCCGGGGTGTTCAGGCCAAGATCGACGGGCGTGACGTCCTCGTGGGAAAACCCGACTGGTTTGATGAATTGGGTCTGGATATGAAGCAGGCCGGAGATCAAATCAGCATCCTGCAAAATGAGGGAAAGACGGTCATGGTTGTTGCAATCGACAGGAAACCGGCCGGGCTGATCGCCGTGGCCGACACGGTGAAGCCCGAATCAAAGGAGGCCATAAATGCGCTTCACCAGCAAGGCCTGAAGGTCGTGATGCTGACTGGTGACAACGTCAAAACCGCCAAGGCAATTGCCTCGGAAATTAACATGGATGAGGTGGTTGCGGAAGTCCTGCCGGATGAAAAATCATCAAAAGTCAAGGCTTTCCAGAAAAAAGGCGAAATAGTTGGCATGGTGGGTGACGGCATTAATGACGCCCCGGCCCTGGCACAGGCCGATGTGGGCCTTGCCATAGGCACCGGGACTGATGTGGCCATAGAGACCGGAGATGTGATCCTTGCCAGCGGGCATTTGAGCGGCATCTCAAAGGCTATTCATTTAAGCAAAACAACCATGAGGACCATCAGGCAAAATCTTTTCTGGGCCTTTATTTATAATATTATCCTCATTCCAGTAGCCGCTGGCGTTCTCTATCCCTTTTCATCTCTCCCGGATTTTCTGAGACAGCTTCACCCCATCCTGGCGGCCCTTGCCATGGCAATGAGCAGCATCACGGTCGTATCCAACAGCCTCCGGCTGTATAAGGCTAAGGGGTAGCCTTGGAAGTCCCATCGCCAAAAGCCTCATGATGCTGCCGGCGTCAAGCAAATCCGGCATTATTTGTCAAGTTCTTCTCGGACCGCTATGCCTATCTTTTCAATTGTATACGGTTTTTTGATATATTGACCAACGCCCAATCGCTGAGCTGCTTTAATGCGCTTGGTTTCTGAAAACCCGCTTGCAATTATGGCCCTTTGCTTGGGATGCATTTTAAGGATCTGCTTATATGTATCTAATCCGTCAATACCAGGGTCCATAATCATGTCCAAAACCAACAAATCCATTGAATTATTTTTCAACAATTCAACGGCTTCTTCTCCGCTGGAAACGGATTTGACGACATAATTCAATTTGGTCAAGATTCCAGACGCGATCTCCCTTTGTTCGGCAACATCATCCACAACCAAAATGGACTCTCCCCTTCCCATATACTCTTCAAGCGGTAATTGAGGTTTTTCTTTGTCCGATTGCTGTCTGGTTATGGGGAAAAAGATGGTAATGGTAGTTCCTTTTCCTTCCGTACTTTTGATATCAATATAGCCTTTATGGTCTTTTACCGTACCCCACACCACAGCCATGCCCAGTCCTGTTCCGCTTCTTCCCATTACCTTTTTGGTGTAGAACGGCTCAAAAATCCTTTCGATATCTTCGTCAGAAATGCCTACGCCGGTATCCGTAACGGTAAACGTTAAGTAATCACCTTCCGATACTGATTCATATCCTCTTATCGTCCTGTCAATATATATGTTTTCGGTTGATATGCGAACCTTTCCCCCATTGGGCATGGCCTCAGCGGCATTGGAGACCAAGTTCATTATCGTTTTTAGCAGGTGAATCGGAGAACCCATAATATTCAACAGCGTCGGGCTCAGATATGTTTCCACTTGAACATTAGGATGGAATGCCTTTGTTTTTGCATATTCGGGACTGTCTAAATAATTAGCAATAATTTCATTTAGATTTATGGGTTCCATAACCACAACGCCTCTTCTGGCCAAAGTTAACAGATCCTGAACAACCGCAGCGGCCTTCTCACCCGACTTTTTGATTGTTAATAGAGGCTTTCTCAATGGGCTGTCTTCGGGAAGGTCCAATAACAAAAGCTCGGGATAACCCGAAAGACCGGACAGAATATTATTGAGATCATGTGCGACCCCTCCGGCAAGAGTACCGATGGTTTCCATCTTTTGGGCCCTTTGGAGCCGGGCTTCGAGCCTTTCTTTCTCTACTTCGGCCAATTTCCGTTCCGTGGAATCCCTCACAATACCTCTAAACCCCGTAGGCCGGCCTTGGGCGTTTCTAATAAGAGATACGGATGCTGTAACATAACGAATGGTGCCGTCTTTTCGAAAAATTTTCCAATCTACTTCTCCTCTACCTCTGCCTTTCCGGTAGACTTTATTAAAAGCCTGAAAAACGATCTTAGCGTTTTTCTCATCCATATACTGACGGTTATTCATGCCCATCAATTCATCGCGGAAATATCCGAGGATCTTACACATGACATCATTAAAAAACGTAAAGTTGCCGGCAAGATCAACTTCATAGTATCCCTCTTCGATGCTTTCCAGGATGTTTCGATATCTCTCTTCGCTTGCTTTCAGTGCGTCCTTGGCATGCTTGTGTTCCTCTATTTCCTGTTTTAGTTTCTGATTGACTTTGGCCATTTCCATATTTTGTTGATGCAATTTGTCTCTATGCTCTCTCAGCAGACTTGCCGTTGTGCCCGAAAGATAGGCAACCACAAACAGCATTCCAGTGCCCACGAAAAGAATCACTAACTGACCCTTTAGCGGGAGCGTTACGTCTGTAAAGACACCTAAATGGGGTAGAACATTCACATAATCCAGAACGACCATTACGCTGTAAGTGACAATGCAAAGGCCGACAACGATGAAGGAATGCCTACGCGGTGCAGCCACACCCACATAGGCAATCAGAGCCGCATAAATGAGGGTTAAGTATGTGGCTTCAATCCCCCCACAAAAATAGATAATGGCCGTATATCCAATAATTTCCAGCTGGTTGACAAAAAGAGAGAAGTACTCATAGGGGCCTCTTTTAGAGATATATTTAAGGATCATCTCCAGATTAGTTGATAAAAATAAGGGGAATATGTAGTGATT
>CAYRFN010000163.1:0-9014 GCA_964423495.1 uncultured Desulfobacteraceae bacterium | reverse complement strand
GGGCATTTCGAGTACTTTTATTAGAACTGGAAAAATAATTACACTTAATTAGGGGCTAGATTAAAGTACCCACAACCTCGAAACATCTCACAAAAACGCTATAGTCAAATCATTACAAGGAGTGCATACCTCTTAAGTCGTTACGATAAAGCGCCCGCTGTTATCTCTAAACTAGGGGTTGTAAAAAATGGAACCTTTCAAAGTCCCAGACCCATTAAAAGCAATATCTGATCACTACCCCACAGCGATATCTATCAGAGAGGTCGCAGCAACGGGTGGAGAACAGGCACGAATTGCTTTGGCAAGATTATGGTTGTCTGAAGGAATTCCGTTCGCTTTCAAAGATTGCCCAGGCGTTTATGAATCCGTCCGCACTTGGTTGAGCGGAAGGCTAAGAGTTAATCCGAAGGAAATAAATTTAACTGGGAGCGCTCGATTAGGCCAGTCACTCGCACTGAGACAAATTGGTAAACCGTTCGATTCCGATTCGGATTTTGATATTTTCATAGTATCAAAAATTCTGTTTGAGAAATTGCGCGATGATTTTAATAAATGGTCGTATGAATTCGAAAGCGGAAAACTTAAACCTTCAAACAAACGCGAGTTCTGTTTTTGGAAAGACAATAATTCGAGAGGCCCGAAGTTATTACTAAGGGGGTTTATAGATTCGAAGATGATTCCCAATCTCGAATCATACACGATAACGAAAAATATCAGCCAAACTATGTGGCTCCTCAAGGAAAAGCTCCAAATTACCCCGAACGCCCCAAAAATTGCCAAAGCATCAGTTCGTTGCTATGAATCATGGGAGGCTTATGTACGACAATCTGTATTAAGTTTGGTGCAATAATTATGTTGTTTTGCTAGCCTCCGAACATTGCCTTCTTTTTCATTGAAAAATAATTTTCTACAAGATTCTTTTGCAATCGTTTAAAGGATTGTGAAAACCAAAATGAACATATTGCCGCTAACAAAAGAAGAATTTTCAATTCTTTCCAACCGGAATACCAGGGCCCGGAATCGTATACAAAAATCAACATCAAAAAACTACTGACTGTGGAGATCGCAAAATTAAAGAAAAATTCATATACATGATAATAGGTTTCCGAGATATCCAGTTGCTGAGAGAAGAATGTTTCGTTGTAAACACCGCGATATATTATCATAGCTTCAGCCGGCAGGTATTTCCAGAAGATTGAAAATTTACAGCGACAATGGAATTTCTCCTCAAACCAAGAAGAAATTATCGCAGCCGAATGCCTTATTCCATCGAAAAACAAGCTAAATATGAAAGGGGAAATAATAAGATACGCTACCCAATATTCCTTATTAAACACGGGAACTAATACGAAGAAGTACAAACCCAGACTGAACGGAATTCCTGGAAGATAACTGCAGGCTATTAGATTGAAAGGGATTCGAGGAATCATTTCATTTCACCTCCTTTCCCGACTTCGAAAGTCAGTAAATTTTTTTAAAAAATCATCTGCGGCGTGTTTCTGAGACAATGTCTCAAACTAAGAAATCATTACACCACAGGCAGTGAATTGATTTACATTAACAATTAAGTTTTCCGGATTACATGTCAAGGTATTTTGATATAAACGATTCACCTCCTTTCTAAGATAACGTTGTCTCTTAAGATTTTCTTTGCGACGAGAGACAATACTTTCCTTCAACCCTTTATGACATTGTTCAGGCGTGACATAATCGATGCCTGAATGCAAATGTTCTTTTTTATACCATGGGAAGTAGCGATTAAAGTATTCAACTGCTTCCTCACGATCCAAAAAGCGGCCCGAATATGGGGTCAGGTCTTGTATTATGGTATTTTTAAGGTAGGTCATTCCGTGATATCGCACATATCTTTTAATCCAGTCGCAGTATGCCCGCTCCGTGTGGATCGAATAGTGGCGCAACCGCATAATTTCACTTATTTTATCCAGCAATTTAAGGTTTTTTAATGTTGACATCTATTTCTTCCGTACGTTACCATACCAACGTAATAGATTGCTAATAGAGGAACGTCAAATTTACCAGAAAATTCATCCAATATCAACTTATCAGGGCATATTGGCCTTATAATCAATGGTTGGGCAGGACATACAATTAGTGTAAAAAATGAAACTTAAATCATATGCAACCATTTTTTCATGCCTTGTCGGTGCTGGACTCATAATCTGCGGAGTAGTTATGACCTTTAAAGGAATAACCGCAACCGGAGTTATCGACATTAAAAGTTCTCTTTTATCTGGTAAGATTGAAAGTGGATCCTTGGGTTTGCTTTTTGCCTTTTTGGGCGTGGTTTTGCTCCTTGTTCCTTTATTTAAAAAGCATGAAATTAGAACTGTCTACCACCAAAAAACGAATAAACAAGAAATCAATTGGAGTCACTGGGAATCAGGAGACCCTTATGTTGAACTTATGGAAGAAATCTTTCCTGATGAGGAGATTCCCGACGATGCATTAAACCAACCTTTTGTTGACTGGATTTCAGAATCAAAAATTGAGAAAATGGCAGATCTTTATTTGCAGGATACTCTTAAAGATAGGTCAATTTCATTTATAGACTATCATTTTTCTAATGACTTAAATAAAGCCAAAGAAATTACCGAGGCCATTTCTGAAATACTTCGGCAGGTTATTATTGGATCTAAATCGAATGAACTAACCACAAAAGTCCATAAATTAAGGGAAAGTGAGTTTGTTGAGGAAATGGTGTATATGTTAGCACATACAGTAGACTGGTATTTTAAAGTGAAGAAAAGAATCTTTGCTGGATGGGATAAATACCCAACCTGTTATCCACCAGTACATAAGGAATTGGCAATTTGGTTAGAACATATTGAAAAAAAATGGCTAAATATTATTCAAGATTTAAAACAATTAATACTGCCTAAGGGTGAACCAGACGGCAGAAACGATGGCGGTTTGCTTTAAATTCTTTGGTTTACGGTGATTACAGGCCCGCTGGTTACCCGCAGCGTTATGTTATAGGAGATAAATCCTACAGTATTTATTTAAATGGTGAAGAAATGGATAAAGTTTTTGATGGTAAAAAGCCGGCAAAATTAGGCAGTAGAAAGAATCCCGCTGCTGTTCATGTAAAAACAAAAAAAAGATTGAAAGAAGTGGCATCGATATTTGAAAAAAATGGTTGGGAATATACAATTGAATTGGAACCAGATAAACCAGAGGATATTACTGATTTAGAAATATTATTGAATCCACCCAAAACTGTGATAGCCGAAAAGAAAGTTGGACGCAATGAGCCTTGCCCATGTGGAAGCGGGAAGAAGTACAAAAAATGCTGTGGGAAATAGGGGTATTTTTCATTCCAAAAGAACTAAACTATATAGTAAGTATTATTGCTGAATATCATATAAGAAGTAGTGGTGGGCGCAAAAGGAATAGCTATGGAATTCAAAATACCATTACGCAACAATAGAAAATTACAGGTTTTGGTAAATCGAATCAATGAGGATCGAGAGTTGTTTCAAATTTGGAAATGTGCGAATGTCAATGCCGTGGATCGTTCTGGCATTAGTGATCATGGCGAGGTGCATATTCGTATTGTGGCTAATGCCGCCTTGCGTATTATCCGATTGTTAGTCAAAGGAGGTGTTGAGCCAAGTGTGGTTACCAATCATGGATTAGACAGCGAAGATGCAGAGTTGATTGTGGTACTGGCAGCCTGCCTGCACGATACGGGAATTTCGGTACACCGGGATCATCATGAAATATACAGTCTATTTATAGCCTTTCGCAAAGCACGTGAGCTACTTGAAGGGATCTACGATGAACCGGATTTAACGACTATGGTATCCGAAACATTGCATGCCATTGTTGCTCATGATGCAGATGAGAAATGCCTTACTATCGAAGCTGGTACCTTGAAAGTAGCCGACGCAACAGATATGACTGAAGGACGTTCCCGGATTCCCTTTGAAGCAGGAAAAATAAATATCCATTCTGTGTCTGCACAAGCCGTGGATAGTGTAAACATTATAAAGGGGGAAAAGAAACCAGTATGCATTGAAATTAAACTGGCTAATTCTGCCGGGATTTTTCAAGTTGATGAATTGTTGAGGAACAAGTTGAAATATTCACCCCTAACACCTTTCGTTGAAGTGGCCGCCAAGATTGAAGGGGAAATGGAGCGTAGGTTGTTTGACTCATATACGATATAGATTAAGGAAGAATCAGAATTATTAATTTAGAGGCAAAGTAAAATAACACAAACAGGAGGGTATTATGAATGACGAAAAATACGAAGAGGCAAAGAGAAGAGTAAAAGAATTAAAAGGCTTCTATAGAAACTTGATCACGTATGTTACTATTAATGTTATTCTTATAATTATCAATCTTGTCACTAATCCTGGACATTTATGGTTTTATTGGGTAACTATTTTCTGGGGAATTGGTATCTTATTTCATGCCTCAAAAGTATTTGTACTAAAAGGCAAATTACTGGGTAAAGAATGGGAGGAAAAAAAGATAAAGGAAATAATGGAAAAAGAGAGTAGTCCTGAGAAATAAAATCAATGTGATTTTCGAGACATTATTGACTACGTTGAATATCTACAAACGGCAATGAAAAAATAATTTGAAGTAGTCAACTTTGGAAAAAGGATAACCGCGAAACAATGAATGAACAGACAAACAATGAAATAATTATTATGTAAGGGGAAAAAATGGAAACAAAATTTTTGCAGCGAAATATTTTTCAGCGCATTTTAGGGCTTCCAGCCACGTCCAAACCCAAAGAACCGGATTGCTGGAACTATTCTGATGGAAAATTGACCCTTGACTTGAAAAAGCTTCCTGAACTGGAAAAGCCCGGCGGCGCTATCCGTGTGGAAGGACCAAATCTTCCAGGGCGAATACTCATAGTTTTGGGAGAAGATGAAAAGTTTCATGTGTTTCGAAATCGTTGCACCCATATGGGGCACAGACGTCTTGACCCTGTTCCAGGAACTACGACTATTCAATGTTGCAGTTTGAGCAAGTCCACATATGATTTCGATGGGAAAAAAGTCTATGGTCCTGCTCCTGATCCTATTATTACTTATTCCGCTACTGTAGAGGGAGATAAACTAATAGCAACAATCGTTTGACCATCAGACTGTGAAAGAAATACCTTATTCGGAGTTTCACCTAAGTTGGTTATGCACCTTTTGATCGTTCAGCAGCTTTTCCGATCCAGATTGTTACAAGTACTGCAATTATTGTAACAACAATTGCATAGATCAGCATGGGGCCTATACTTTCTGGAGTCCCAAAAACTTTTTTGAAAATTGCCTGAATTGCACCATTCCAGGCAAGAGCTGCAACAAGACCAAATGCGGCTGTTACTAATGCGGCTATTTTTTCAATTACTTCGGATTTCATTACTACTACTCCTTTCTTTTTTGGGCTGATAAAGGGGAAAATCGGTATAAAAATTGGTTTTCACCTGCCACCTTTTGCATAAGTACCATCACCTTATTATGGTTATTTTAAAACCATCAGTGATAAGAAGTCGTTTTTTGTGGTAAGAAATATAGAAAAACTGCTTTTGCGAGTCAATAGGAAAGGAATCACTGGATGGATAGGGTAGGGCTATGCAGACCATTTGGCTTTCTTTTCGGGAGTTTTAGAGCTAATAACCGCACCACTGTATAACAGCTAAAAATTAGTGAAATTCCAGGCATTATATGTTATGTGATCAATGTTGCCAGGGCCATTAATAGCATTTTCATTTCCCTCCTGGCAATGGACCTGTTGCAGAGGCAGAAACCAAGACCTCGATAAACCTCCTTACTCGATGTAGAGCGTTACTATGCAACTTTTTGCCATCATAACTAATCTGCGGCTTCAGGATGTGCTGGACGTCCTGTTTCTTACATTTATTGCCTATCACCTGTACCTCTGGTTCAAGGGAACCAAGGCATTTAAGGCATTGATTGGGCTTTTGGTCTTAGGCATTGTCTTCACAGTGGCTCGAACCTGGGGGCTATTTCTGACCACATGGGTGTTCCAAGTCTTTTGGCAAGTCCTCGTGATCCTTCTCATCATCCTTTTTCAGTCAGAGATACGTCAGGTATTAGAAAGGGTCAATCCTCTCCAGGCGATCGGTTTGCGCAAATATTCCATACCAGGGCAATGGATACCTACGTTCTCTCAGGCCGTTTTTGCATTAGCTTCACGGAAGATCGGCGCTCTTATGATCCTCGAACGAGGAGACCGGGTGAGGGAGCTAATTACGGAAGGCAATTCATTAGAAGGAGATCCAGGTCCTGAACTACTGATGAGCATCTTTCAGAAGGAATCCCCTTTGCATGACGGCGCCGTACTGATCAGAGGCGGTCGAGTTATCCAGACGTCGTGCTATCTCCCCCTGAGTTCTGCTGTAAAACTTCCAAAGGAGTGGGGGACCAGACACAGGGCAGCTCTCGGACTTTCCGAACGTTGCGATGCCTGGGTCGTGGTTGTCTCCGAGGAAAGAGGAGATGTTTCGCTGGCCCAAGGGATGAAGATGGTTGGCGTAGAGAATCATGAAAAACTTTCCCGACTTGTTTTAAAGGCAGTCACTCCTTACAGTCCACAAAAAACCACAAAGTGGAAGAAGGTCAGTTCACTCTTCGTCCAACAATGGCCTGCAAAGGCAGGAGCACTTTTATTAGTCAGTGTCCTTTGGCTTTTGTTAGCAGGACAACAGGATTTTGAGGTGACTTTAACTGTTCCGTTAGAGATAAAAAACATCCCTTCCAAGATGGAAATCTTAGAGCCCGTGAACCCCAGGGTGCAAATCAAGGTTCGAGGGCTTCGAAAGGATGCCAGTACATTGAGTGAAAGAAATGTATTAGCGGAAATCGATCTTTCTTTGGCCAGTATTGGCAGAAGGACCTTTACCATAACCAGGGATCATATTCTGTTATCCAATGATAGAGTCCATATCGTTAATATCAAACCTTCTCAGGTGAAATTTACATTTAGAAACAAACAATGAGAGATTATGGCTTCTATTATTGATGATTTTCAAAATCCGGCCGCACTCCCCGATAAATCAGATAGTGTTTCTGTGGTTCAGACACATATTTCGATTGTCTTTGTGGCGGATGAGTTTGTTTATAAGGTCAAAAAGCCTGTCAATTTTGGCTTCCTGGACTTCTCAACCCTTGAAAAAAGAAGGTATTACTGCCATCAGGAGGTCAAGCTAAACAGGAGGCTCTCAACGGATATCTATATTGATGTATTAGCTATTACATTTGATGGAAAGAAATACACTATGAGAGGCGATGGCCGAGAGGCGGTAGAATACGCGGTTAAGATGAAACGTATTCCGGATAAAGACTTGATGAAATCAGTATTTGAAAGGGGTGAGCTGACTCTTGACCATCTTAAAGAGGTTGCGGAGATTTTGGCCAGATTCCACTCAAATGCCCATAGAAGCACTGAGATTGATCAGTTTGGTAAACCTGAAAAATTCCGTGTCAATACTGATGAGAATTTTGATCAGGTTAAAAAATATATTGGAGTGAGTATCAAGGAAAATGAATTCAAGGCCCTCAAAACATGGACAGATGATTTTTATAGGTCAAATAGGGAGATCTTTCTCAAAAGGATAGGGCAGGGCAGGGTCAGAGACTGTCATGGCGATCTTCACATGGAACACATTTGCTTTACAGAAAATCTGTCGATAATTGATTGTATTGAATTCAACGACAGGTTTCGTTTCAGTGATACTGTAGCGGATATTGCATTCCTTCTAATGGACCTGGAATATCATGGGGGAGAGAAGTTTTCCAAAGTTTTGTGGGATGAGTATAAGAAACTCACTGGTGAGACGGGTGTGGATTCTTTGCTCACTTTTTATAAAGTCTATCGTGCATTTGTGCGTGGGAAGGTCAACAGCTTCCAGATGGATGATGAAGCAATAAGTTCTGAGAAAAAGGAAGAAGCAGTTCAAACAGCCAAAAAATATTTCCAGCTTGCCTATACATATATTAGTTGAGTTGTAGATTATTTGACTGGTTGAGTAATTGATTTGATAAGTCGAACAATGTTCCTGTAAGAATCAACCTTTTGAACACTAACAACTCAATCTTTTGACGGGGGTGTTTATGAGAGAACCCTTTGTTGGTTTTATGAAAAAGGAGTTGAAACCTAAAACTGTTTTGATAGCATGTGGTCTGCCTGCTTCATATAAAACAGAAACAACAGAGGTGATCGCAGCCCTCAAAGGCTATAAAATATTGAGGTCAGACTTAATCCGCCTTGAGGTCCTTAAGAATGAGGATATCTTTGACGAGAAGGTGGCTTCAAACATGAATAAAAGGACGCTCGTCTATGATGAGATGTTCAGGATGGCCCATGAATGGGCAGGAAAAGGTCAGAATATTATTCTGGATGCTACTTTTGTGACTCAGGCCCTGAGGAGACGTGCTGCTGAGGTGGCTGCAAAAAATAGGATGGGGCTGGTTATTCAACAAACCCAGTGCCCAAAGGAAGTATCTCTTAGACGTATCTCTGAGAGGACTAAAGATAATTACGAATCCAATGCCCTGACAGAACAGGCCTATACAAATAATGTGAAAAAGTTTGAAGCCGTGGATCTAAAAGATTTAAAGAATCTTTTTCCCGGGCTGAATATCGTTCACCTGTTAGTGGATACGACCTCAGACTTAGCTGAAGAGTGGTATGTTATTGGCAAGACTACTCGCTAATGACAAATATGGTAAAACACCCCCTGGGCCATGGCCATTGGTTCGGAGCAGGCATTTATATGGGTCTTGTTAAGAGTTTCAATATTTATGTTATATTCCATAGATGAAACAGGGGCATGGGGTTTTCTTTAACCCCTGGGTGTTAACCATAGATCAAGAACAGAAAGGCAGAGCATGGGGCTCTCTTTTCAGAAAACGAAAAATTGGTTGCTGGTTATTTGAGTTAAGTTGCTTCTCAGGCGGGCGGCAATTTGCGGAGGTTGATGCCATAGCCACCATACAGGCAAAGTACTGACTTAACCCTCC
>CAYRFN010000162.1:0-9020 GCA_964423495.1 uncultured Desulfobacteraceae bacterium | reverse complement strand
GTCTCGTTCCTCGACTCGGGACTAATCCTTTATTTGTTAGGCGGTTCAGTGTCTGATCCCTCTGTCCCTTTCAAGGTAATTCTCTTAACCGGCATTACCGTACCTTGTCTGCGTCTTCAATGGAGAAACACCTTATTTCTTGACGTCCAGATGTAAAGTGCGCCTCATTCCCCGTTCAAAGAGCGATTCTGGCAGGAACCGTCGCATCCGCGAGATCCTGGCCACATCACTACCGACTGTGTGGCGTAGCCTCGGCGATTTGCTTTTGATAATGTGTAGAACAACTTCGGCCACCACTGTTGGCTCGAGTGCCTTTTGTTCAAATTGTTGCCGCACTTCAAGAACCCTTTGCCGCCATGGGTCGTAGTCGCTGATTCGGTTGGCAGCCTCCTGCACGTTGTGCCATACATTGGTTTTGATGAAACCTGGCTCCACCAATGAGACTTGGACGTTAAAGGGCTTGACTTCATGACGCAGCGCCTCTGTATACCCTTCCAGTGCAAATTTGCTCGCTGAGTAATAACCTGCAAAGGGCGAGGGAACTAGCCCCATCCCTGAACTGATGTTAATGATTTGCCCACTGCCCTGTCTTCGCATGATCGGTAGTACACCCTTTACCATCCTTACTACGCCAAATAGGTTTGTCTCAAACTGTGCCTTCGCCTCCTCCAACGTTGGCTCTTCAATGGCGCCCCTCAGTACATAGCCGGCGTTGTTGACAAGAATGTCCAGGCGCCCCGCTTTCTTCAACATTGTGTTCAGGCAGGCTTCCACCGACTCATCTGAACGAACATCCAGGGGCAACACCTCAATGCCGGACATCGCCTCAATGCTTGAAGGGTTGCGGCTCGTACCAAAAACAGTGAAGTCTCGCTGAGCAAGCAATCGGGCAGTGGCTTGGCCAATGCCTGAAGAAACACCAGTAATTAGAACGATTTTCTTTTCGGCCATATCGAACCTCCTTTCATGCTTCCCACTCACTCTGCTTTAAAGGGGTAAGTGGGTATAGGGTTAAGGGGAACTGGTTGATATCGGAACTACGCTTGAAATATATATGTTTGCCTAATGTGGAGTTGAGTCGTAGGTGACGAGCCGTCGGAACTTTAGTTCCGAAAGGCGAGGAGCCTATCGATCTCGAACGGCTGGTTGGTTAGCCGCCTGCGGCGGCGCAACCAGTCGGATGAGAGCGAAGGCTCAACTCCACATTGGCGCCGCCGCAGGCGGCGCCAACGGTAGAGATCACCTGCCTGCATGAAGCGCCAGCGAAATGCAGGTCAGGTGGATTGATTTTAGGCCAACTGATACAGCATGTTATCTTGATTCTTGAACAGCGGCCACTTGCTCTTGCGCTCTTTTTCTAAACTCAAGAGGTGCAGATATTTTATGAAAGGGGTCTTTGGAGCCACCTGTTCCGCTTACAACGATAGATCCATAACCCAATATGCGGCCAAGGATTCCTTGATTTACTTGAATGCCTTCCACCTTTGTAAGTAATACCTCAAGTGAATTCCTTCGAATAAAGCCGACCTTCGCAAGAACACGCTTGTTAGTTATTCCAAATTCAGATGTTTTATAGGTGATGAATGATGAGATACTATGGATTATCGCAATTAATATAAAAATACCCCCGACAACAGCGGTATCACCACCAATAAAAAACAAAATTGCAATAACAAACCAGATTATAGGCCATAGGAAAACTACCCAATGCAAATGCGAGCGATAAGTAATCTCCTCACCAGACATAAGATTATCCTCAATGTAAGCCATAACAAACCTCCTTTCTATGGTTAATACTTATGAATACCTCTAGGCCTCTGTTGAGCCGCCGTCGGTTGGGGGCGGAAATTGCATTTATGCAATTTGCCGTGCCAACCGACCGAGCGGAGCGAAGCCGCCCGAGGGGGGGGGTCGGCTCGAATGCCCTTGATGGGTGGAGCGCGAGCGGAGCCCGAAAGGGCGTGAAGAGCCGATGCTCAACAGCGGCGATGGGGCGGACGGCCGAAGGCCAAGCGAGCACTAGCGAGCGGTCCGCCCCATCGCACACGATCACCGTCCAGCGGAAGCCGCAGGCTGTAGCTGGTCAGGTGCATTGCGATGGTTAGAACTTCTTATTTTTTATAACCCAAATATTTTTCAGCATACACCAATGCTTCCCGTTTTTTACAAAGCTCGTCCCTGTTGCATGGTAGATCGAGCACGGTTGACACTTCCTTTAGGCTATTAAAGCTGAATTTATTGCCAAGATGAAATCCTAATAGAGATTCAACAAATCTTTTCAGCTGATACATATAAGCCTGTATTTCATGATTCTCTGATCCCACGTGAATAGCTCTATTTCGATAATCTTTCAAGTGAGTCAAAACCTGACGGGTATATTCGTCGCCGCCGTAAATAAATGCAGCTCTTCTTATGGTGATGTTATAACTATCGTTAGGCCCAGTAGCTGTTAAGTGTTCTAAAACGCTCCAAAGTCTTAAGAATGCGTCTTCCCAATTGGTCAAATCAGGCGCTCGTGTATATCTCAAAATGGCAGAAATAATTTCCTTAGGGTATTTGTTCTTATCAAGCAATTTTCTCACTGTATTTTCAAACTTGTAAATCTTTTCTAAATCCTTGGAGGGATTGAAAGGCTTTACTTGATATACATATTCAGGATCATACCACCAAGCTTTGGTTGCTAACTTTCCATCTGGTTCGTGTAAAGTATGAAGGGGGCCTAAAATAAATTTATTTACTGGCTCCCTCTTGCCAGATGATATTCTAATTCCATGTTTTCTGTTTTCGTAAAAATTCCATATACCCCTGATTAGATCCAATAAATCTAAAGCTTTGTTTGCAGCTTCTGCATTTGATTTTGCGTTTAAGGTAATAATGACGCTCTTGTAGCTTTTTGGAATGTCTCCAGTGATTGAATATCGGGCACTATCAAATATTTCTGAGATTGCTTTCAGATATGGTGCGGATAAGGACGATTTAAAATTGATGGTGCAGTTATTTATTTTCTTAGCTTTCAGTTTGCAAAAGCGGTCAACCGAAATAGAAGTAACTAATTTAAATTTCTTTTCTGGCCTGTTTAAATACTCGGATTCAAGCTTGTTTATTTCTCTTAAAAGACTATGAGAATCAACTTTCCCTATGGCCGCTGCTTTGAAAGTTGCTTGATTTACTATCCTATTTTTCTCTATTTCAGGAATAGTTTCATCCAATATAATCATACTATTTAAAACAACTGTACAGTCATAATGCTCAAAGCCTTTAAAGGATACTTTGCCATTTTTATCTACGATTTTCGCCTTGTCTATTCTGTCGGCGATTTCGTTCGGATTATATATGCTGAACCATTTCGCCATTTGTCATCTACAGTTCTAACGTGCTCTTCAGAGGGCGCGGGTTTTTGCGATCCGCTGTAAGAGATTGTTAAATTTTCCAAGATCCATAAATTGTTATTGAACATCAAAGGAGCAGATTTAGTTATGTAATGGGAAAATCTTAAAATGTGCCTCCGCCAATTCTTCTCTTAGCTCAACAACTGGAAAGGGCTGAAGATTTAATAGAAACGTAATACCGAATATATCGATAGCAAAACCAGTTCCACCAGCTAATTCTTGATGCTTTACCCTGACTTGAGCATTTGGTTTGCCATTCATAGAGATCAAAAGATTGTTTGGGAAATCTATCCCATGCAAAATGAATTCTCTTGCCTCGTTATATTTTGAATCACAAACAGATTCAAACCCCCGATCGAAAGCGACCATTCCAATAGCGATTTTGTATAAAGAGCGTCCAAGTGTTTTTGGGTCAAATCGTCTTCCTCTAAAATCGATTGAAAAAGAAACCTGTCCATTGTCAGTTTCCTTAAGATTCCTAACCCCACCACTTTTGTCTTTTTCTCTAAAGATAATATTTCGAGGATGGGTCTTCTTGATCGAAATATTCTGGTAATTTCCTTCGGGGAGCTTTCCATCCTTAGTACATTGGGTATATATTACCCTGAGAAATGAAATTGGTTCAAATTCTTGCAAATAATTATCTAACCTTGAGAGAATTCCATTATTGCATGAGTCACAAACAAATCCTTTTGGTAGAATTAACTCTTCATTTCCTAACCCTTCTGGAATTATGTGCTCTATTGACGTAAAAGGCTCTGAGGACTTCAGACAATAAATACATTTAAATGGTGACTCATTCTTATTAAGATAAAAGACCTGCCACATTCTTCACTTTTTTCGATTTTTTCATCAGGTCGAAAAGCATAGAGGTCAAAAAGAACCCATCCAGTGTGTATCCAAAAAATTGATGCCAGAAAAATGGCTTGATAATCGGGACCTGTGAGAGTTCATCGAGCTTTTTTTCGATACTTTTATCATTATTGAAATAACCACCTTCAGAAATCAAACCGTATATTTTTTCTGCTGTGAGTACCTCATTATTCACAATGAATTGCATTTGACCCTTATTCAATTTTTCAATTCTGTTTTCGATTTTATCAACAGTCGAGTTTGGTATGCATTGAACAAAATGGTTTCGAAGATATAACCAAACTTTTTTGTAATAAAGATCATCCCTAACATTTAAAAATCGTCTCATAAGAACAACAAATCTTATTGTTAAAGCGTGATTTGGTGTCTTAAGGCCTGCATAAATTCTGTTATTTCTGAATTCAAATTTAAGACTGGATAAATCCTGGCCCCTAAGTTCAGGAATTGTTTTCCTAACTTTATGGTATTGCCTCCTGAATTTCTCAAGTAATTCCATGAGAATCATTCACCACATTTTAAAAGGATAAATGAAACACATTTACCAACGTCGCTTTTCAGCGGGCGCGGCTTTTTGCGCTCCGCTGCAAAAGCCTTGTTCGGCATTGCCCTCTAAAACCTAGGTGGAAGTGTAAAGCTACCATATTTCATTAGGAGGTACAAAGCGACTAAACTTAGACCTATTGGAAAAAGAAAGCTTTGAATCCACACGTAATAATGGCCAAAGCAAGATAGAACCGAAAATTTCGTACCAGCATGTTCCAATCGAGTACAATATAATTCCGCATTTGTTTTAAAACTTGTGTATTCCTCCCGAGTCTTTTCGTCCAGACTATTGAAGTCAGTCGGCCATTCTTTGTTTTTTTCTAAATGATACAAGCGCAGCAGAAGCTGGAGACCACCACTTATAAACTGCTTGTCCAGCTTCACCTGTGTACCGAATTGAGACCATATAGAACTCTCTCGATACCAGAGACGAAAAGCTAGCAAATCGCCTGCCCAATTGATTATAAGAGAATATGTGAAGTAGACAACAAGAGCCAACAAAACGACATCAAATAATGCCGCTGGCAGCTCCATGCCGAGTAGTTTTAGGTCGTTCAAAGGAACATTGTACAATTTGACAAGTGCAGTTATCGATGAAAACACCACTGTGCGTCGAATGACCTTCTCAGTTGTGTTAGAGATGATATCCTTTCCACTTACTTTTGGCATTGAGATTTCCTTCAGCCGAACCAGTTAGTATATAGTTTCTGGATAATCACAAAAAAATAAAATTTTTATAAGCGATATTTTAATAAATTTTGATTTGTCTAACTGTCTAACTCCATACATGAGTGTTATTCAGAAACTGGATAATATCACATGAAGCAGATCCCTCCAGGGAAGATACCATTTTTATTATCGAAAATAGTTACGTTATCTGGATTTCTGCCACAAATGTTGTTTTGAAAAGTCAAATAGGAAAGTCAATCTCATTTTAAAAAGAAATTGAAGGGGAAAAGAACAAACTGATCAGCAACAAAAACAGGCATCTTATGCGATATCGATATATTATGAAATCGAATCAACTCATTATGGCAGGATAATGATAATTAAGAATAAAAGTAAAAAATTGTCAACAAAAAAGAGGATTTGAAAGCAATTAGCGCGAATTGGAAGCCGGCCCCCTATGATCTATACAAAGTTTTATTCACAATGTATTAGTTCTTTTTGAATACAAGAGATTTTACGGTAACGGGAAACACTTGACCGGCAACTAATGGTTCACCAATATCGATCCAATCTCCTTCATTCAGAGTTAATTCATCTAATGACAGTAAATTAGTCTTCAGTCCGGTTTCTCGACGGATTACGCTTCCTACACTGCATGCGATATCCTTTTTAAAGATCAAGATAATTGGTATTCTATTATCAATTGAATTGGGAAGGGCAGCCTCAATAGATTTTGCAAATAACTCGAGTCTGGGGTAGGAAGCCCTGACTGGATCCTTGAAATATAGCGCCACAATTTTTTCGCCCTCGTTTAGATCAAACCTTTTAAATGATACATTGACCTGTGATATGACGTGCGCAACGCTCAATCGTGATTCATCGACATCCACCCTAATTACGGGAACATTTTTTATTGGAAATGAAAGTTCATCATCCTTAAATCCTGAAGAACCGGAAATTGATAATGAATATGCACCTGCACCAATGACAGTTGCTCTAATTTTATTCTTAGGCTCTATAACCGGAGAACTTAATTTAGGTATCAAAAAGTTTATTTTTTTGGCCAATATTTGCCCTATATCGTCGTAATTGCCGTTACTCCCATACATCAACTCTGCGATACCCCCTGAAAAAGAATATTCATCTATTTCACCTGCAAAATTTAGATCATCAGTCAGCATTAACTGCTTGGCTAATAAGGAATTTGCAGGACCAGTAATTACCTCAATTAAAATTTCGGCAAACTTTTCTGCTATTTTTTCAATATCCTCCATTGGGATTTGATCCCCAATCTTGTAATTAAGTCCAATATGTTCCATAACTTTTATTGCAGGTTCATCAATCCTCCAAATTTTTCCTTCAGAATTTACCCCAAGTAATCTACCTCCTACAGATATACAGCTCGTAGATATAACCTCCCCATTTTTTGATATGGCGATGTTAGATGTTCCTCCACCAATGTCACAAGATAATATCGTTTTACCGTAGTCTTTTGATCTTGCTGTTGCACCTGAACCCATTGCAGCGATTAGGCTTTCGAAATTCGGCCCCGCTGTTGCTGCCACAAATTTTCCCGCATCATTGGATAGGGCTTCTACTATTTGCTTTGCATTATGCTTCTTGGCTATTTCTCCAGTTACAATCACCGCACCCGTTTGAATGTCTGCAGGATCAATCCCGGCTCGTCTATATTCTTCTCTGAAAAAATCGGTTAACTTATCGATATCAGCTGTATCATGATCTAATAAAGGTGTATTTATTATCCTTCCCTCATAAATTAGATTTCTTTCCTCAATATTAAAACGACGGGAAGCAGAGTGCTCATCTCTTTTCAATACCAGATTTGAAAAAGCTAAATGACTTGTTGAACTTCCTACATCTATGCCAACTGAAAGTATTTCGACTTTATTTATTTCCATTGCTATTTTGCAAACTCCTCCATGTCCAATATGATTGGGATCAGGCCTTGACATAAGCCAGGTGTGTCCATATATAGTTTCCGGCTAAATATCAAATTTAAAGACATTTGAAAAGAGGGGCACTGGTCTTCGTTCATCCTTGGCATAATTTACTTTTCTTTAAGTCCGTATTTTTTCAGCTTATACCGAAGCATCCGTTCGCTTATTCCTAAAAGGGTGGCTGCCTTGGTTTGGTGGTTGTCGGTTTCTCCCATGGCCTGATGGACCATTTGACGCTCCAATGACTCTATGGATTCTTTTAGTGTTCCCCGGGTCCCCGCTCCTTTTTGGTCGATGAGGAAAAAACTTCTTGAGAATGGCAGGTCACTTTCTGAAATAATCGATCCGCGTGTAATCACCACTGCCCTTTCAATAATATTCTCCAGTTCCCTCACATTACCAGGGTAATCGTATTTTAGAAGAAGATCTTTGGCCTCAGGATTAATACCTTTTATTTCTTTTCCATTTTCAGTGGCAAAACGCATTAAAAAATGATCTATAAGTGGAGGTAAATCTTCTTTCCGTTCTCTTAATGGCGGTATGGTGATTGCTATCACATTAAGTCTATAGAATAGGTCCTCTCTGAAATCACCTTTTTTTACTTTTGCCTCCAGATCTTGGTTGGTGGCGCTAATAATGCGGACATCAGAACCGATAGTCTGGTTTCCGCCAACACGCTCAAACTCACGCTCCTGGAGAAATCGCAGGAGTTTCACCTGAACTGAAAGGGGTATCTCCCCAATTTCATCTAAGAAAAGAGTTCCCCCATCTGCCTCTTCGAATCGTCCGATCCTCCTGCGGGACGCGCCTGTAAATGCTCCTTTTTCATGACCAAAGAGCTCACTCTCTAACAGGCTCTCAGGTAAGGCCGCACAATTCGCAGTAATAATGGGCTTTTCTGAACGCGGACTGAGTGTATGAATCAGTTTGGCAAGGAGTTCCTTGCCAGTGCCGCTTTCACCCTGGATTAATACCGTTGTGCGGGTGTTTGCAACCCTTCCCGCAAGGTTGATTACTTCATGCATGGCGGAACTCTGACAGATAATTTGTTCTGTGGTAACTCCTTTTCCTCGAAGTTCCTCGCGAAGGATCTCGTTTTCTTTTAATAGGACACGACGTTCAGAAATCCTCTCAATAAGGATAAGCAGTTCCTGCAGTTCGATAGGTTTGGTAATGTAGTCGGCAGCACCTGCTTTCATGGCGTTTACAGCGGTCTCGATGGTTCCGTATGCGGTCATCATTATCACGTCGATCTCCGGGTTGATATGTTTGACCTCGTCAAGGACTTTCATGCCGTCTATTCCGGGCATTCTGTAATCAAGAAGAAGCAGATCAAAGTAATTCACTTTCACCTGCTCAAGGGCCTTTTCTCCGTTTTCCGCATCCAAAACTTCATGGCCCTCATCTTTGAGAAAGTCACGCAGCATTTCTCTCTGAGACTTTCCATCTTCTACTACCAGGATACTGAGTTTTTGCATTGACGATTTCCTTTACCAAAAGTTCCATAAATGACTGCTATCAAAACAGGCAGAAGACCACGGGCGTGAGCCCGTGGGTGAATGCCTTTAACTTTACGTAATCATGAGAC
>CAYRFN010000161.1:0-9060 GCA_964423495.1 uncultured Desulfobacteraceae bacterium | reverse complement strand
CATCACTTCGCTACGGCGGGCGGAGAAGTGAGGCAATATCATGCCTTTCAGGTGGTCATAAAGCAATCGCCTTAAGTGGCCGCCCGCCTGAGAAGCACCTTGACCCCACGAACCAGCAACCAGTTTTTCGTTTTCTGAAAAGAGAGCCCCATGCCCTGCCATAGTTAGACTGCGACTTTATTAATAGAGAGTTCCATATCCTTCTTAAAGAAATCGAAAGGCACATAAACTGTCTAAGTATAAACTGAATGTAAATACTTCTGAACATTACCAAATAGTTACAAGATTTCAATAAATTTATGTCCGGAAAGCGGTTATACTACCCAAAGATGGTAGCCATTTTAGAATTTTCTTAGACTGATTTTTTGCCCTTGACATTACTTCATCTACATTAAGGGTTAATAAGTTTCTATCTTCCATCACCAGTCGACCATTAATAATAGAATGGCTTACATCGTTTCCTCTCGCTGAATAAACTAGATGGGAATAAGGGTTATACATAGGTGTCATATGTGGCTTTTTTGTGTCTATTATAATGATATCAGCCTTTTTTCCTGTCTCGAGAGACCCTGTAATACCTTCGAGCCCCAATACCTTAGCCGCTTCTATTGTAGCCATTCTAAGTACTGTAACTGCGTCTGCAACAGTTGGATCCATGGAATGGATCTTATGGAGCTTTGCAGCCGTATCCATCTCTGTAAACAGGTCTAAGTTGTTATTTGAGGCGCACCCATCTGTTCCTAAACCTACGGTCACACCATGGGAGATTAATTTTTGTACAGGGGCAATTCCGGATGCCAGTTTCATATTACTCTCCGGATTGTGGGCGACTTTTACCTCTTTCTCGGCCATCATTTCAATTTCTGTTTCCTCCAAATGAACACAGTGATCCGCAATCAAGTGGGGCCCCAGCAGTCCTAGGGAGTCAAGATGTTCAAATGGTCTGTTATTATATTTTTCCTTTACCTGGGCAACTTCGTCCAATGTCTCAGCAACGTGTATAATTAATGGAACTTTATGCTTTAATGCCAGTTCATTTGCTTTAGTTAGAAGTTCAGGACTACAGGTGAACAGGGAATGGGGCTCGACCGCAATGTTTGTTAGGGGATCATCCTTCCATTTTTGGATCAAGTATTCGGTATACTCGATACCTTTTTCTATGGGCCCATAGTTTGGGGAAGGGAAGTCATACAGGACTTCTCCTACCAGGCATCTCATTCCAGCCTTCTGCGCCGCCTTTGCAGCTTCATCCTCAAACAGATACATATCACAGAAAGTTGTAGTGCCACTCAAAATCATTTCTGCACAGGCAAGCATGGTCCCAGTGTAAACAAAATCCGCATCCATTCTTTTCTCTACTGGGAATATATAGTTATTCAGCCATTCCATGAGGGGAAGGTCATCGGCAAGGCCCCTGAAAAGGCTCATGGCTGCATGGGTATGACAATTTACAAGTCCTGGCAGGATCAAACCGCCCTGTGCATCAATGGTTTTTATTGCCTTAAATGATCCTTCGTCTTTATCACCAATGTGTGAAATAGTATCTCCACTAATACACAGAAAGGCATTTTCAAGTATCGAGTTTTGTGCATCTATAGTTAAAATTATGCCATTTTTTATCTTAAGATCTACCTGTTGCATATACCCTCTTTGTATTTAATAGTTTGATAAAGCTTAAAATTTTTTGCACCCAGTACATTCCCGGCCAATTTATGAACCTCGATTCTTTATATAGAGTATCTTGCTTTTTTGGATCTAAAACCTATACCTTAATAAGTAAGGACATGGGACTCTTTTTTAGGAACCGAAAAATTGGTTGCTTGATTGTGAACACTCTTACTGCTTGAGGCGGGCGGAGAAGTTACTGTGCTTGATGCCCGGAGCTCTGCATGGGGAAAAATCCAGAAAGTCCGCCGCCCGCCTTAGTTTTTCTGACCGCTGAGTCCGGAGTGTCTGCCTAGTCGGTTTCCTAAAAGAGAGTCCCATGCCCTTCTTAGGCCAAAACTTTTGAACGTTATTAGGACCATTAGGTCAAAATCCATTCTATATTTATTTATATTGCAAGGCTTCCAATAATACTCTCCCAGAGTATTGCCAGCTTAGTGCCGGCATTTTGGGCAGCAGCGATAACCTCCTCGGAAGAGGTTTTTTCCATACAATCGGGCAGGTTCATGTTGGTTATGACCACGATGGCCATAGTCGAAAGCCCGCAGTGTGCACCTACGATAGCCTCCAAAACAGTGGACATCCCCACGACATCGGCCCCTATCATCCTTAAAAAACGTGTTTCTGCTGGTGTCTCAAAGCTCGGACCTATAACTCCAACATATACCCCCTGTCTTATTAAAATCCCTAATTCCAAAGCCTTTTCTTTAGCAAGTGTGATCAAATATGAGTTATATACCTGGGTCATGTCTGTGAAGCGGGACCCAAATGTATCCAGGTTTGGACCTATTAAAGGATTGGTCCCGGTGAGATTGATATGATCTGTTACAACAACAAGATCACTGGTTTCAAATTGATGGTTTAGCCCACCTACTGCACTTGATATTAGTAAATATTTTACACCGAGTTTGGCCATAACCCTAATAGGAAAGGTTATCTCCTTAGGGGAATAGCCTTCGTAGATATGAAAACGGCCTTCCATGGCTATAATTGATTTGTTGGCCAGTTTGCCTGCAACCAAAGTCCCTTTATGTCCCTCAATTGTAGACCGTGGGAAATTGGGTATTTCCTCGTATGAGATACGTAAATCAACTAATACTTTTTCCGTAAGGGAACCTAAGCCCGTACCGGTAATCATCCCGATCATCGGTGAATCTGTTATTTTGGAGGACAAAAAGTCAGTGGTTTGATTTATTTTTCCAAGCATGCGGTATCTCCTTTTAGAGGCTTGTTGTGATCCAACTATGAAAAATTTAGTGAAAAGTCAAGTTAGCCAAAAAAAAGATTGTTCACAATGAATTGATTTTTTTCTTGACATATGCTATATATTGTAGATTATATTAAAAGGAATGCTATATATTGGGTATTGCATCAAAATTATGATGAAGAAAAAGGTAAATAATATAGAATTGGAACTGATAACTAAATTAGAAGCTAACTTGACAAATAATAAATAAATAATAAAATAAAAAGTTTTGTATAAAAAAGAAAGGAATAAAATGGAAGACGAATCATTCATAAACATAAAACGATTTTTCTTTGGTTTATCTTGCCTGGTATTTGTATTAGCAATGGCTTTTCTTGTTTTTACTTTTGGTATTCGTGATGTAAAAGAAACTATCCTGCCTCCGGTTGAATCTCCAATTACATATAAAATTAAGAAAAAGATCCCTTGGTTAGTAAAAAAATCCGGGCGTTTATTCCATCCAATTATTATTGAAGCTGCCGGCGAGTACCAAGTCGAACCCGCCCTAATCAAGGCCATAATTATGGCTGAATCCGGGTACAATCCTCTGGCCGTTTCCAAAAGAGGTGCCGTTGGACTTATGCAGCTTATGCCTGAGACTGCAGAGGCCTTAGGTGTAGAAGATGTTTTTGATCCTGAGCACAATATTAACGGCGGTGTTAAATACTTCAGACAGCTCCTTGCAAAGTTCAAAGGTGATGTGAAACTTGCCCTGGCAGCTTACAATGCAGGGACCACAAATGTGATGAAATATCAAGGTATTCCCCCTTATAAGGCTACGCAGTACTTTATCAAGAAAGTCTTTAAATTCTATCAGTATTATACAGATATGGCAGAGAAAATTAACAATGCTTAGAGTTCCCTGATATCTTTATAGTACCGTACACTTTATCTCCAAATCTATTTAATAAACCAACCTTTTATCAGTCGGTAGCTACCTTATTATTCTTGACCCTTTATCACAAGCCTAATATAAGATGAATTCACTAAATGCCGCAAAGGCGACAGTAAAGAAAAAAGTGTGCAATTCAAGGCACGCGAAACATACCGTTAAGACAATTCTCAAAAGGTATTAAAAGAGCATGGAATCTGGAATCTCAAAAGGGCAGGGCCGTTTAATCGATGAAGTAATCAATAAAGGCCTATGCGTAAGGTGTGGGGCGTGTGTAGGGTTTTGCCCCTATTTTCATTACTTTGATGGTGAAGTTGTCGTCGTTGATCATTGTAACGCCGATACATGGAGGTGCCTGCAATTGTGCCCACGGGGCGGTTATAAGGAAACATCAATTGATATAGAAAGAGTTGGTGATAATGAAATAGCCGACATAGCAAGGGGGAGAGAAGAAATCGGACCCTATCAGAAGGTTATCATAGCCCGTTCTATTGATAAAGATATTAGGAAAAGGGCTCAATATGGGGGTGTTGTATCAGCGCTGCTAATATATTCCCTTGAAAGAGGGTTTATAAGATCGGCTATTTTGACTGATGCAGGTAACCACCTTTCACCGGGTGGGTTTATAGCCAGAAACAGGTTGGATGTTCTCAAATGTGCCGGATCAAGGTACTCGGGATCTGGAAGTCTTACTGCACTTAATAAGGCAATAAGCTCCGGCGAAGACAAGGTAGGCGTAGTAGGAGTTCCATGTCAGATGGAGGCGTTAGCTCGTATGGCCCTCATGAGACCTGATGGAGAAGAAAAAAGCAATCGTATAGTACTGAAAATAGGTCTTTTCTGCACTTGGGCCGTAGATTATCGCCAATTTGATGAGTTTTTAAGAAAGGAAGGGGTGGAAGAATACATCAAAAAATACGATATTCCTCCACCTCCATCTGAGAAATTTCAGGTTCAGACCGAAAAGCGTTGGATAGAGTTCCCTCTGTCAGATATCAGACCATTGATTCAGAAGGGATGTAATCTATGTCAGGACATGACCGCAGAGTGGGCTGATATATCTGTTGGAACAGTAGAAGGCCGTGAAGGATGGAACACGATTCTTGTCAGGACAGATGTTGGCTCTGAGCTTGTAAATGCAGCCATTGAAGAGGGCTGGATTGAGACTAACGATTTGCCAAAGGAAAATTTGGAACATCTGAAACAAGCGGCTCTAAACAAACGAAAGAGGGCTAAGAAAGCTGAGATTTAGGGGTTGAGGAATTAAGAGATTAATTGGTTGGACCAAGCTATGAATAGGATCAGTCAAAAATCCGGTGGCGTTGATTTGTTACTCCAGGGAAACGAAGCCATTGCCCGTGGTGCCCTTGAGGGAGGCGTGGTCTTTTGTGCGGGGTATCCAGGCAACCCTTCATCTGAGATTATTGAGACCTTGGTCAAGGCCTCAAAGGATCTACCAATTTATGTGGAATGGTCCGTTAATGAAAAAATCGCGCTTGAAGCTGCCACTGCAGCCTCATTTAGCGGATGCAGAGCCTTGGTAAGCATGAAGCAAAATGGTGTCAATGTGGCCTCTGATTTCCTTACAAACCTGACGCTTTCAGGAACAAAAGGCGGGTTGATCTTAATTACATGCGACGATCCATCAGGAATTTCCAGCACTAATGAAGAGGATTCCAGGGTATTTGCTCGATTATCGGAGATTCCATTGCTTGAACCGGCAACGCCGCAGGAGGCACTTGAAATGACCCGATGGGCATTTGAGCTTTCTGAAAATATAGATAATGTTGTGATGATTAGGAGCGTTTCACGGCTTTCCCATACACGCTCTAATGTTTTGATAGGAGATCTGCAAGATTTTGATACCAGCCCCCATTTTGATACAATGTCTTCTTTCCATACCTTTCCAGTAGTCGCCAAGCATAAAAAAAGACATGAAAAGCTAAACCAGGCCAGACAGGTGTTCGAAGGTTCACGTTTCAACCTTTATGATGGCCCGGCTGCCCCAGAGCTCCTTGTCATATCTTGTGGATGTGTCTGGAATTATGTAAGCGAGGCAATAGAAATTCTTGATCTAAAAAATAAAGTGGGTATTCTAAAATTAGGAACTACCTGGCCTTTACCTGTTGAACTTTTGAAAAGCCATCTCAAGTCCTGTGATAGGGTAATGTTTGTAGAGGAAGTTGACTCCTTCCTGGAAGACAATGTCAAGTCTTTAGCAGCGGATCTCGGCAACGAGATTGGACTGAAAGAATATTTTGGAAAGGCCTCGGGACATATTCCTTCCTGCGGTGAGCTATCTCCATCACACTTTCTTGATGTCCTTGGGAATATCTTTTCAGTTTCCTGGAAGAAAAGTTCTTTCAGGGACAAAACGTTAATACTAATTAAAGATTCTATCCCACAGAGGGAGTTTGGTTTTTGCCCGGGATGTCCCCACCGAGGATCCTTATATGCCATAAAAACTGCTCTTGCCTGGAATAATGAAAACGGCTTTGTATCTGGAGATATCGGCTGTTATACATTGGGAATCTTCCCTACCGGCTTTAACCAGTTAAAATCAGCACATGCAATGGGTTCTGGTATAGGACTGGCATGTGGTTACGGAAAGCTTGAAAGGTTCGGCTTTAATCAGCCCGTTGTAACTGTCTGCGGAGATTCTACGTTTTATCATGCAGGCCTCCCTGCTCTCGTAAATGCAAAATTTAACGAGTCTGATATTCTGCTTATGATCCTGGACAACAGCGCAACTGCAATGACCGGATTCCAGCCTCATCCTGGAACAGGCATGACTGCTATGGGGCAAGTTACTGATCCCGTAGATGTGGAGGCCCTTTGCCGGTCATTGGGCGTTGAAGTTGAAGTCGCAGATCCTTATGAATTGGAAAATACGGCCCGAATAATTTATGGGTTGATGAAGAAGAAAGGTCCGAGAGTGCTTGTCCTGCGCCGTAAATGTGCTCTGATACAGGGCAGGGAAGAGGGATTTCTTTATAAGATGCGTGTTGATTCGGAGAGATGCCTTGGAGAGGAATGTGGTTGCGGGCGCTATTGCACACGAATCTTCAGATGTCCTGGATTGATATGGGATAAGCAGTCACAAAAGGCATGTATTGATGAAGTTATTTGTGTAGGTTGCGGAATCTGTACAGATATCTGTCCACAAGGAGCGATTGAAAAGAATTCGGTTAAATAGTCAAACGGAGAGGGTTATGCCGCTAAATTTGATAATAGCCGGTGTTGGTGGCCAAGGAAATGTCTTGGCTTCTCAAATCCTGGGCCGCGCGGCCGTTCAAAAAAAATTCAGGGTCACTATTGGTGAGACCTTTGGTTTGTCCCAGCGCGGCGGTCCTGTTATGAGCCATATCCGTATTTCAAGAGAGAGGAACTATGGCCCTCTTATCCCAGCCAATATGGCTAATATAATTATTGGGCTTGAGCCTTTGGAGACCCTCAGGATACTTATGGAATTTGGAAATGAGGAGACTATTTTTATTACCAATTCCAGGCCCATCTACCCACTCAATGTGATTGCTGGTGATGTGGAATACCCTGATCCCGAATGGATTAGGGATGTCCTTTCCAAATCTGGAGGAAGGCTTTTTTGGCTTGATGCCACCCGGATGGCCGTTGATTTGGGCGGTCCGATCATGCTCAACATGATTATGCTCGGTGCCTTGTGTGCACTCACGGAATTTCCTCTTAATAGCGATGATATAAAGGCTGTTATAAAGGACATTTTTCCCAAATCCAAATTCGCACCTAACTATAAGGCGCTGGAAATAGGTGGGGGTCTGATTCGTAATCGTGAAAATTGATTTACACATCCATTCCAAGGACTGCTCTGATGGCAAATTGACTTTACCTGAAATATTTGATGAGGCCCATTGCAGACAAATAAGTGTGATCTCCATTACGGATCACGATTCTATCGAGTGCCAGGAATCGGCAGAGGCATTAGCCGACCGATATGGTATGCATTACTTGACAGGTGTAGAGCTTAGCATCTCTTTTTCACATCCCGGATACAAAGACTCTAAGCCGGTATCCCTCGATGTTCTGGGCTATCAGTATGATATTCATAATCGGGCGCTTAAAGAAAAACTCTTTGAATTGAGAGAATATCGTAAAGTCCGGGCTGAAAAAATCCTTGAAAAGATAAATCAAGAACTGGAAAAAAAGCATCTGAAACCTTTCACTCACAAGGACTTGGAGGCTATAGAGGATACCGTAGATGGGTCTTTTGGTCGGCCCCATATTGCAGATTATATGGTGAAAAAGGGTATTGTTTCAGGGCGACAGAAGGCCTTTGACAATTACCTGGTCAAATGCAATGTACCAAAAATACCTGTCTCCCTTGAAGAGGCATCAGAGTTGATCAGGGGAGCAGGCGGCAAATTAATGCTCTCACATCCAAACAACCCTAAAGGAACCTCTCTCGTCTCCTTGACTCAATCCATCAGAGAACAGCATCACATTATCAGAGACTCCATGCTCTCTTTTCTGGATGGAATTGAGTGCTGGCATTCAAGCCATAATGGGGAGACTATTGCTGCATATCTTTCGTTTGCAAGAGAAGAGGGTTTGATGGTCACCGGAGGATCTGACTGTCA
This sequence comes from uncultured Desulfobacteraceae bacterium, assembly GCA_964423495.1. Taxonomy (GTDB): domain Bacteria; phylum Desulfobacterota; class DSM-4660; order Desulfatiglandales; family Desulfatiglandaceae; genus CAYRFN01. The sequence goes on along the minus strand of CAYRFN010000161.1, from coordinate 644 downwards.
TCAGCAACCTATCATAATGGGAACGATCGATATTCCAACCTTTGTAGTTGAGCAATTTAGTCTGTAGACTGTCCTATTTGATAAAGACTCAAGCGCAGACGTGATCCCTTTTATTTGTGAGTACCCTTTTAAATACTCTGTGTGGAAGCATTGGGTCGTTTGCTTTTGAGATACCGATCTCTTGCGTTTCTTATAACTAAATTGTATTATTTTCCGGCTTTGCTAAATTCTATACCCTTTAACCAGTTGATTCATATCTTAAGAGTGACCAACTGGCAAGAGACCGATGAATCTAATATTTTGGTAACGTTCAAAAGGCTTCGCATTTAGAAGGACATGGAGCTCTCTTTTAAGAAAGTCGCAACAAGAATTCTTACATGCTTATGGAATGCCCCCTATGCCCTAACCATAGATTAGTAACAGAAAGGCAGAGCATGGGGCTCTCTTTTCAGAAAACGAAAAATTGGTTGCTGGTTATTTGAGTTAAGTTGCTTCTCAGGCGGGCGGCAACTTACGGAGGTTGATGCCATAGCCACCATAAAGGCAAGGTACTGACTTAACCCTCCGCCCGCCTTAGCGCAGTGATGTTCCTTCGGCCTTGCGGTTGACGTCTCGTTTTTGAAAAGAGAACCCAATGTTCTACC
>CAYRFN010000160.1:0-9130 GCA_964423495.1 uncultured Desulfobacteraceae bacterium | reverse complement strand
ATCTCAAATATTATTGCTTGTGTCTGGATAATAATTATTCACTGATTTTTTACTGTTAAATGAGAGTAAAGCTCCCTGACCAAAGGTCGAGGCTTCAAACTATACCGGGATCAGTGGCATATTTCCCGTATAAATCAAAGTATACCTTTTCGTAGAGTAATGTCTCTTTTTTGTGAGGAGGTTTCTGCTCATCTGGATATCCAACGGCAATAATAGATTCTACCTTGATGTTTTCAGGAACATTGAGTAGGCGAGAAATATATTCTTGTGCACTTTGACTATTATTATGTGCTCTCTCTCTTATCTGTATCCAGCAATTTCCAAGCCCCATAGATTCTGCGGTTAACTGGACAAAGATAGAAACAATTGAAGCGTCTTCAACCCACACATCGCTTTTATCAGGGTCAGCACACACAACTATTCCCAATGGCGCATTTTTTAAGAATGTTGAGCCATGTTGTTTTGCCATCGAAAGTTTCTCCAATAGATCCCGTTCCGTAACAATTATCAGCTCGCAGGGCTTAGACCCCATGGATGAAGGAGCGCGAAGGGCTGCCTCAATAAGCATATCAATCTTTTCCCTTTCCACTGGTTTTTGTAAGAACTTTCTAATACTTCTTCTTTTTTGAATGAGAGATAGAAACATGAAAATGTCCTCCATTTTTGTAAAGAAAAAAAGGCAGATACTTCGTAAATACCTTTATAGCACTTTCCTATGCGGTTTCTTCCCTTCTTATGTAGATATCCCTCTTTGGATAAGGAATCTCAATGCCTTCCTGTTGGAAGACTTCTTTCACACGATCTGTTACATGGGAGATTGTATTTGCTCTTTGGCGTGGGTCACTTATCCATACCCTTGCCTCCAAATTCACAGCCGAATCACCGAAACTCCTTACCACCACGATTGGTGCCGGTTCTCGCAGGACCCAAATTAGTTCAAGACTGCTCTTGCATATAATCTCCTTGGCCTTTTTGACATCCGCATCATAGGCAATACCAATAGGGATCCGGACTCTGATCCTCTCTGTAATGGCAGTATAGTTAATTATATCCCGGTTCATTATCTCATTATTAGGAATCACGATTAAGATATTGTCCGTGGTCTGAATCTTAGTGGCCCTGAGACCTACATGCAGGACATCTCCCCAAGTAGAGGAATTGTTCGGGGCGGACCACACTTCAATACGGTCACCAACCTCAAGAGGTCGGTCCACAATCATAATGATACCCGCAATCACATTTGAGAGTGTATCTTTGGCCGCAAAACCGATTGCAATACCTAAAACACCTGCTCCAGCGATAAAAGGCATAATATTCAACCCCAGAACATCAAGAGCAAGGATACCACCTATGGTATAGATAATGATGCCGGAAAACTTCTTAGAAAGATTTAAAATAACATCATCCACTTGAGTCTCTGTCTTTTTAGCAAGGTGGTTTTCAAAATATGGAAGGAGATTACTGACGAGGCTGCTGGCTATAGATGATAAGAGTATGATCATAAAGGCATAAAAGATTCTTTCCACAATAGGTGCTTCAAACAGGTTAAGCAAAGCTATGCTCGCCAGAATCAGTATCGAATAATGTCCGGCCCGTTTTATAAGCACAAAGATGCGGTCATTTTTTTTAAGAAAAGGGCGGTTATGATATCTTTTTTTAACTTTACCAATGATAGCATTAAAGACCCACCACGCTATGATGGTCGACAAAAATACGACCAGAATATAAACAATGGAATTTATAAATGATCCTAAATCTGCCAAGACCAGATGGTAATACCTGTCGAATATTTTATCCATTTAGTGTCTCCTTGATTCAAGGCCCTTCTACTGCCAGATCTTCTGCTCTCTTCGTTTTACAAAAGTTTTTGATCCTTTTATGCCTTTTCAACAAGCAAATAACGATCTGGTTTAAGACGGGCGAAGATGGTGGCTCCCGGGCATGGCGCTATTATTTTCTTTTTATATTGGCTTCCCAGAATTTGAAATAGCTCTACACAGCAAGAACACAGATGGGCACTCAGATCTATGGAATACGGAACGATCTCTTCGCCATCGCTGATAAAGAAGTGAGGATTGATAAAATTGGCATGATTGGCAGTGTGGGACAAAAAAAGAAGGTTGTAATCTTGGATATTCGACCCTAGTCTTTTTGCCCATCCAAGGTAAATTTTTTTTTCAGTTTCTTGTGGGTGTAACCATTCTTCGGGAATTCGCGGCTTAATCAATTCATCCTGGATAAGTATGTTCTTATCTTCCAGGCTTGCAAGCCGGGGCGGGAAAAAATCTAATTCAGTAATGACTGCAGCCTTATGATCATCGTATTTTGTAAGCTCAAATGAGCTGACTATTAGGTACAGACCATTTTTTTCTGAGGTTCGGTACCAACTTCCCTGCCTATTACATATATCATTCCATACGTATGGTGCAACGCTCGTGATCTTATTAATCGCATCCAAGGGCACACAGACAACCCTTTTTGCAGACTTCAACTTGATATTGCATGCAACAAGTTCTTCTCTCAGATGGGCCTCCTCTTCCTTATTCAGCCAATAAATATGTTTTATGTATGTATGTTTTTTTCCAACTGAAGCCTTCTCCGAATCCATGGGTAAGATATTCAACATTTAGCGTTCTTTTGCTTTAGGCATTTGACAAATTCCTTCAAAAATGCCCCCTTCATCTATTGCCACAATAGGCGAATTAATGTCTCCAAAAACCTTCCCAGTCGCATAAATATCAACCCTTTTGTCTGCATGGATGTTTCCGTGAATCTCTCCACTAATCTCGATACAAGATGCCTCAATATTGGCCTCTATCATTCCCTCTTCCCCGATAATAAGAGTTCCCTCAGCCAATATCTCTCCCTTGAAATGTCCGTCTATCCTAATGGTATTCCCATGGGATTTTAACTTGCCATCGGGCTCCATTTCCTTCCCTAAATAGGCCATCAGCTGATATTCTTTCTTTTTCATAATGTTAGATTTTTTTTTGATGGTGATTCCGGTTGTTTTTTGAATGTCCTGAACTTCTTTGATTTGTTTATCAGTGCTTATTTTATCCTCGTTTGATTCTACATTACTACCATCAAATTTTTCTGAATTGTACCACTCAGATATCATTTCCAAGGCTTCAGCGACATCTTTCTCCTTATCCCTTGGTTCTGTATGTCTTAGATTGCTTGAGTAGAGATCCATCATTGACCATGAAAGACCGTCTCTTTCACAATCCTCTATTATAGAATAAGGCATATTTTTTAGTGTTATGCTGTCCCATTCGATACTAATCAAAGGATCGTCATCATTGCTGTCATCTATTCCATAAATTCTTCCCTGCCATCCAGCTATGTCTTTATAATAGTCTGGATCAAGAGTCCCTTCCTTAACAGCAACAGAATCACCGGCCTTAAATCTCGCTTTCTCCTTAACGACTCCTTTTTTCCCTTTTTCCTCGCTTTTCTCTGTCCTTACTTCTTCTATTCCGTAAATTTTTCCCTTCCACCCACCTATGTCTTTATAATAGTCTGGATCAAGAGTCCCTTCCTTAACAGCAACAGAATCACCGGCCTTAAATCTCGCTTTCTCCTTAACGACTCCTTTTTTCCCTTTTTCCTCGCTTTTCTCTGTCCTTACTTCTTTATCCATTATTTACCATCCTTTTTTATGGTATTTGTTAGGATTATCTGCTGAAAAAAGCCTGCCAAGCTGAAAATTTTGATTATATCTGATTATCTGTAGATTAAAAACAATATATCTAACCCCGTCAAGCTGGAATTAAGGAATTTAGACTTTTTGGATTGAGGGTGAACTATATGTTTTTTTATTGAATGCTTATATCATTTGTGACATAATTATATATTATGGAATTCTTTTTCAAGACAAAAAGACCTGAGGAGGTCTTTAAAATTATTGATCAATTTGGGCCGTTAGGCGAAGAGACAATCCTTCTGGAAGACTCCCTGGGCCGCGTGCTGAGTAAAGATGTAATCTCCCCTGAAAACCTGCCTGGTTTTTTCAGGTCAACTGTGGACGGATATGCAGTGAGGGCAAGAGATACATTTGGCGCCACTGAAAGTCTGCCCGCCTTATTTGAATTATCTGGTGAAGTGTTGATGGGTCAGGGCCCTAAAATAGCTGTCAGAGAAGGCCAAGCAGTAAAGATCTCCACAGGGGGCATGCTGCCTGAAGGCTCTGACAGTGTGGCAATGGTAGAATATTCTCATATCCTTGATGAAAAGACACTGGAAGTCAACAAGGCCATTTCGCCTCTTGAGAATGTCATACAGCCAGGAGACGATCTAAAAGAAGGGGCGGTTGTCTTAGAAAAAGGACATAAATTGCGATCTCAGGACATGGGTGTACTGGCAGGACTTGGTCAATCAATGGTATCTGTTTACAAAAAACCCAAAGTTGCAATCATATCGACTGGCGATGAAATTGTATCTATTGATGAAACTCCATTCCCAGGTCAGGTCAGGGATATCAACCGTTATACCATCGGCGCATTCTGTCACTGTAGTGGAGCAGAACCATTGTACTTTGGCCTTTGCCCTGATGATTTTGATCAACTAAGAGCGATAATTGAAAAGGCCCTTGACCTAACTGATACCATCTGGATATCTGGTGGAAGTTCTGTAGGAACAAGAGACCTTACACTTAAAGTCTTTGAAACTTTTCATGATTTTGAGCTGCTCGTACATGGCATATCGATCAGCCCTGGCAAACCAACCATCATTGGCAAATTCGGTCTTAAACCGGTTATCGGCCTGCCTGGCCAGGTGGCATCTGCCTTAATAGTGGCGGAGGTTTTTTTGACACGACTAATTTTACGACTTTCGGGAATAACGGATTTTTGCAATAGATTTCAACCCCAGGTCGAAGCCACGTTGAGCAGGAACATTGAATCAAAAAGCGGCAGGGAGGACCTCATTCGTGTGAAGATAGTGAGAAAGGGAGAAGCCCTGATTGCTGAACCGATATTCGGTAAATCAGGCCTGATTTCTACCCTGGTGGATGCCAATGGCCTTGTCAGGATTGATATAAATACAGAAGGCCTTTATAAAGATCAAAAAGTGAAAGTTATGCTTTTTAGTTAAGCAGATGGGGAAACGAAGACATACAATGAAAAGGCAAGTTTATCTTTCTATGAAGAGCCTTGAAGAGGCCAAAGAAATATTTCTTTCCCGATTTGTCCCTTACCAACGTACTGGTGTTGAGAAGATTAGGGTCGAAGACGCCTTGGATCGCATTACAGCAAACGCTGTCTTTGCAAAGCAATCAGCCCCTTCTTTTCATTCCGCTGCTATGGACGGTATCGCTGTCAATTCTGAACAGACATATGGAACTTCCGAGAGGTATCCCAAGCTCTTGAAAATCGGAAAGGATACCATCTGGATCAACACGGGTCAGGCTCTCCCAAAAGGATTTGATTCGGTTATTATGGTGGAAAAAATACATCAGGTAGATGAGAACCATTTAGAAATCCGATCTCCTGCACATCCCTGGCAACATGTCCGCAGGGTGGGGGAGGATATTGTGGCTACCCAATTGCTTTTACCGAAAAATCACCAGATTCGCCCGTATGATATGGGTGCCCTTATTAGCGCTGGTGTATATTCGATCGACGTCTGGGAAAAACCTCGGGTAGCTATTATCCCTACAGGTTCAGAACTTGTTCATCACAGGGATATTAAAAACAAAGAGAAATTGGCAAATAATCAGATAATTGAGTATAATTCCTTTATTCTTGCTGGACTTGTTCGTGAATGTAAAAGTATACCAATTATTTACGATATTGTGTCAGATCTTGAAGAATTGATACGTGAGGCCTTGGAAAGAGCTATCGAATCCGAGGCCCATATAGTCATCATCAATGGTGGATCCTCGGCAGGAAGTAAAGACTATACTAAGCATATAATCAGTGAAATGGGAGAAGTGCTGGTGCATGGGGTCGCAATGATGCCAGGCAAGCCAACGGTTTTAGGTATTGTTAGTGGAAAACCTGTTGTGGGCAATCCAGGATATTCCGTTTCCGCAACGCTTTCCTTTGAACAATTTGTGAAACCCCTGCTTCAAAGCCTTCAGTGTTACAATCCTCCCAAGCGCGAAACCATTAAGGTGTTGCCTACACGGGATATCCCATCCAAATTAGGAATAGAGGAGTTCCTGCGGGTAAACATAGGCAAGGTTGGTTCAAAGTATGTTGCCACACCACTTGCAAGGGCCGCAGGCTCTATCACAACCCTAACAAGAGCGGAAGGCATCATCCGCATTCCGGCACATTCAGAGGGCATCTCTCAAGACGAGGAAATCAAAGCTGAACTCCTTGTAAGTAGTGAAGATTTGTCGAACACTATAGTATTTATCGGCAGTCATGACATTACCATAGATATCCTGGCCGATGAGATTAGGCGTGAAGGACAGGATATTCGAATTTCGTCTGGTAATGTGGGTAGCCTTGGCGGACTTATTGCCCTTAGAAAAGAAATATGTCACATGTCAGGCTCCCACCTTTTGGATACGGAAACGCGCCAGTACAATATTTCTTATATCAAGAGATACCTTAAAGGTATGCGTGTCAGTGTTTTTAACTTAGTCTTGCGGGATCAGGGTTTGATAGTTAACACGGGCAATCCAAAGGGCATCAAAGGGATTGAAGATCTTGTCAGGGATGGTATATCTTTTGTCAATCGTCAAATTGGGTCAGGGACTCGGGTTCTCTTTGATCACATGATAAACCAACTTGGCATTATGTCTGAATCCATTAAGGGATATGACCATGAAGAATTCACTCATATGGCCGTTGCAGTGGACGTCCTGAGTGGTGCTGCTGATTGTGGTATGGGCATCTTCGCGGCGGCAAAGGCCTTAAATTTAGACTTTATCTCTATCGAAAGGGAACAATATGACCTGATTATCCCAAGTACAATATTGGATCAGCCAAATATTCAGGCGGTATTAGAAACCATACAATCCCAGCACTTCCGAGAACGTGTAATTGCCTTAGGCGGGTATGACCCCTCCAGAAGCGGTCGGCTTTGGATAGAGGTGGATGAAAGGTAAGATGGTATTGCTTAAAATAAAATCAAGGCAATGGATCGTTGATAATCATAATGATATCATAATAGGTGAGGGGAGAAAAGAGATTTTGGAAAATATTGAAAAGACAGGATCTATGAATCAGACTGCAAAGCTAATGAAGATGTCCTATAAGGGTGTTTGGAGTAAAATTAAGGCTACGGAAAAATATTTAAATACAAAAGTTGTATATACGGACAGACAAAAAGGAAGCCGTCTTACAAAGGAAGGCAAAGAACTCCTGGAAAAATACCAAATTTTAAAGCAAAGATGTCTAAAGGAAGATAATAAAATTTTCAACAGCATATTCGATCGGAAGAGATTTTTGAAGGAAGGAGAATAAATATGAAAGTTGTGAGAGAGCCGCCGATTATCTCCATTGTAGGCTTCTCAGGGACAGGAAAAACAAGTTTATTAGAAAAGCTGATCCCAGAATTTACTCGGCGCGGCTTTATAGTTGGGACCATCAAGCATGATGTCCATGGATTTGAAATGGATCGGCCTGGAAAAGATAGCTGGCGGCATAAGCAGGCGGGAGCATCAACCGCCATTATTTCATCCTCTCGTCAGGTAGGTATGATTATGGATGTGGATCATGATCACCACCTGGATGAATTGGTGTTCCTTCTCTCTAATATGGACATTATCCTTGCCGAAGGTTATAAACATACAGACAAACCCAAATTGGAAGTATTTAGGCCTGATGTTCATAAGGAACCACTCTTAAAGGATGATGAACATCTGGTGGCTTTGATAAGCAATGTGGCAGTGGATCTTGATGTCCCTCAATTTTCGATGAATGACATAGAGGGACTGACTGATTTTTTAATTACGTATTTCGGCCTTATTCCTGCTGTATCAATACGGCAATCGAAATCCGTATCAAAAAATTCACTTAGGAGTAATCTTTGATGACTGCTGAGTTGGTCGTCTAAAATGAAGGCTAAGAGACCTCTGCCTTTATATGCATGGTCCAAATTATTCCTGAAAGCTAATTATTGTATTGTAGTAATAGAAATACATGAACATAGTATCTGTGCGAGACTATTATTCCGTATTACAAATATGGTTAGGTGGTTATACTGAAAATGGTTGATTAGAACAAGATCTGTACATTAACAACACGAAAGAGGAAATTTAATGATTACCATCCCACTTATTACACAAACTCCGATTGGTGTCTCTATGGGCGGCCTCCTTGGCCATGATATTATCCAGATGATCATCCATGCAGGACTAATGGTTAAATTTATCATGTGGATTCTTTTAGTGTTTTCAATCATCTCCTGGGCCATCATTTTCATGAAATTCAGGCTCATTCGTAAGGCAAAACAGGAGTCCCCAATTTTTCTTGATGCTTTCCGTGAAGGCAAGGGGCTAAATGAGATTTACGCGGAATGTAAGAGCTTTAAATTCAGCCCTGTCGCCCTCCTTTTTAGGTCAGGGTATTCTGAACTCAGGCGGATACGAAGAATTAGGACTTCTTTAAATTCAGATGAGAGTAAAGAAATAGCAATTGATGAGGACTCTTCACGTTCACAGAAAGTAATCATGGATAACTTGGAGAGGTCGTTGAAAAAGTCAACCATTGATCAGATGAGCAGGCTGGAGAAAGCCCTGAGTTTCTTGGCTACAACCGGGAATACAGCGCCTTTTATCGGTTTATTTGGAACTGTTTGGGGAATTATGAACTCTTTTAGAGGAATAGGGCTCAAGGGTTCAGCCAATTTAGCAGTAGTTGCTCCCGGGATCTCTGAGGCTCTCATTGCAACGGCTGCCGGTTTAGCTGCTGCGATCCCAGCAGTAGTGGCATTCAACTACTTTACTCATAGAATTTGGGCCCTCAGGGCAGAAATGGATGTTTTTACGTCTGATTTTTTGAGTATGGTTGAAAGACAATTTTTCAAAAAACATATGTTTAAAATGCCGGGGGCATAATACGTTTGCAATATCACCAAATAATTTTAATAACCCTAAAAAACTGGTAATGTTCAAAAGTGTTTACATTCAGTTTATACTTAGACAGTTTATGTGCCTTTCGATTTCTTTAAGAAG
>CAYRFN010000159.1:0-9152 GCA_964423495.1 uncultured Desulfobacteraceae bacterium | reverse complement strand
CAGGAGTCCCAGGTGGTTTTTCAAGTATTTTTTAGATTCCGGTGCAAAATTCAGGAATTAAACCCTTTAAACAGGTCTCCGACTTCGGGTTTGGGCTCCTGATTGTCGAAAAGTGCCATGGTGATTAATAGAAACCCTGCTATCATTGGCCCGGCAAGGACAAAAAAGGTAACCACGCTGAGTATTACAGCAACAAGCGAGGCCAGAACAAGAATTACAAAGTTATTCTTATAAAGGTTAAATCCACTTTCTATCCACTCACCGAATTTGACCTGAACTTTATTCATCATTTACCTCCTTAATATAATTACCTTTCAAACCAATTTCTTCAGCTACTTCCCGCATGCCCATTATCGTATCTGTGATAAGATCTGTCAGTTCCATGCCTAACATTTGAGCGCCCTTCTCAATGATGGATCTATCTACTCCGGCCGCGAACCTCTTATCCTTCCATTTCTTCTTTACAGACTTGGTTTTTACATCCAGAACGCTTTTAGAGGGACGAACCAAAGCAGTAGTAACCACAAGACCAGTAAGCTCATCAATAGCATAAAGAGCTTTCTCTGCTTCTGTTTGTGGCTCAACATCCGAAACAATCCCCCAACCGTGGCTTACCGCAGCTCGTGTGTATTCTGCAGGCCATTCATTTTCTTTAAGGATCTCCTCGGTTTTTTGGCAATGCTGTTCGGGATACTTTTCATAATCAAGGTCATGGATCAGACCAATAACTCCCCACTTTTCTTCGTCTTCCCCCCTCTTTCGTGCCAAATAACGCATAACACCTTCTACTGCTAAGGCATGTTTAATAAGGCTGTGACTTTTGTTATATCTTGTAAGAAGACTATAAGCCTCTTCGCGGGTTGGGACTTTCGAACCCATTCAATCTCCTCCTATATTATAAGCAACCAGATATTAGGTTTATACATAATAAACATTTGAAGATTACTTTAGTTTTTGTATAGTACGTTGTTGAATGACTTTGAGATCAGAAGAATTATGGTTTAAAAAAAAAGTAATGTCAAATAGTTGCGAATTATATGCAAATATGTCGTGTAAAGGGGCTTTTTCAATTAGGTTAAACTGAAAATTAAAAACCTTTTGTGCTATCCAGCATCAATGTCACAGGACCATCGTTAATAAGATAGACATCCATCATCTCCTGGAACTGTCCAGTGGCAACATATACACCCTTTTCTCTTAAAAGCCAGATAAAATGTTCATAGAGTTCATTTGCCCTTTCAGGCTTGGCAGCCTTGGCAAACGATGGTCTACGGCCTTTTCGGCAGTCACCCCAGAGGGTAAATTGAGAAACCACCAGTGCTGCTCCACCAGTATCCATTAGTGATAAATTCATAAAACCCTTTTCATCCGGAAAAACCCGCAGGTGGGCAATCTTATTGACAAGATAATCGCAGTCTTTCTCTGAATCACCCTCCCCCACACCCAAGAAAATCAGCAATCCCGGACCAATTTCCCCAACGCTCCTACCCTTGACTTCCACTTTAGACTCTTTTACCCTTTGTACAACAGCTCTCATAAGCAATACTTTTCCAATTTTGGACTATGACACCTTCACTAATCCTTATTAATCCCTGGATTTACGATTTTGCAGCCTATGACCTATGGTCAAAACCCCTTGGACTGCTTTACCTTGCAGGTTACCTCAGGCAATGCGGCTTCAAGATTCATCTTATCGACTGTCTGGATGTGAATCATCCTGGGATGAAAGATGAATCCCTCATGAAAAGGCCCAAGAGGCGTTTACATGGTACTGGCAAATTCTGGCGGCAAAACGTCCCCAAACCCTTCCCGCTAAAACATTTTCCAAGGCCTTATAGTCGTTATGGTCTTTCCCTTAAAACTTTTGAGATAGAATTGAAGAAGGTCCAGAAGCCGGCAGCAATTCTCATAACTTCCCTAATGACTTATTGGTACCCAGGTATCAAAGAGGTCATCAGGTTAGCCAGAAAAATTCACCCCAACGTACCGGTCATTGTTGGTGGAATTTATGCAAGGCTTTGTTACAACCATGCCCTCCAATTCTCAGGGGCAGACCTCGTAATGACCGACAGCAATTCGATTTCACTTTTGAAGGCCCTTAATGACTTTAACATCCCCACACCAGGAACATGCCCCGATTCAGGCAGCCTGCCCTACCCTGCCTTTGACCTCTTGACTAAGATTGACTATGTCTGCCTTTTGACCTCGACCGGTTGTCCTTACCGGTGCCGATATTGTGCCAGCCATTTTTTAAATCCTAAGCTAATCCAAAGAGACCCTAATGAAGTATTAGATGAAATCCTTTTCTGGCATAAAGATTTTGGAGTTCTCGATTTTGCCTTTTACGATGATGCGCTTCTGGTGGCATCTGACACTCATCTATCAGTGATCCTTGAAGACCTTGAAAGGCTTAACCTGGGTCTGAGATTTCATACACCAAACGCTATCCATGTTAGAGAGGTCTCTGCAGATATTGCAGAACTCATGCTCAGAACCGGCTTCCGTACAATACGTCTCGGACTGGAGTCCTCAAATTTTTCAATTCACCAGGATCTTGACAAAAAGGTCTCCGAAGGTGATTTTGAGCGAGCAATACACCACTTGCTTAAGGCCGGTTTTATTAACAATGAAATCGGGGCCTATATCCTGATCGGCCTGCCCGGGCAATCCGTGGATTTAGTAATGAGCACAATCGATTTTGTGGCAAGAATAGGTGCAATTCCTTTTCTTTCTGAGTATTCCCCCATACCCCATACTGCCCTATGGAAAGAGGCCGTAAATCATTCTGAGTACGACCTCGTTTCAGAGCCCCTGTTTCATAACAATACCTTATTGCCTTGCTGGAATGACGCACAAAGAAAACAACTTCCAAGTTTGAAAAAAAAGGTTTTAGAAATTCGGCAAAAATATAGAAACAAATAACGTTCAGTAGTCAGCTATCAGCTATGAGCTATATCCTATTAATCACACTGGCTGCATATCCCGCGCCAAATCCATTGTCAATATTAACGACGGTTACACCTGCTGCACAGGAATTCAGCATACCCAGCAGGGCACTGACACCATTAAAACTTGCCCCATAGCCTACACTCGTTGGCACCGCAATCACAGGTTTATCAACCAGCCCGCCCACAACGCTTGGAAGTGCGCCTTCCATTCCGGCCACAACAACAATCACAAAGGCCTTCATGATCCTTTCTCTATGACTTAAAATCCTATGAAGGCCTGAGATCCCGACATCATAAATTGAATCCACCTCATTTCCCATAAACCTGGCCGTAACGGCAGCCTCCTCTGCTACTGGAATATCGGATGTACCTGCGCTCATGACAAGGATTGTCCCTCTGCCTGAAACTTTAATAGGCTGTTTTATAAGCGTTAGCGCCCTGGCCTTCTCCTGGTAGGTGCTTTCAGGGAACCTATTTTTGAGCTCTATTGCCTTTTCTGAAGACAGGCGAGTGACAAGAACATTTTCTTTCTGATCAAGCATTCCTTCAATAATTGCAAGGAGTTCTGGGACTTCTTTACTCTCACCGAAGATAACCTCTGAAAGGCCTGTTCTCAGGCCTCGGTGATGATCAATACAGGCAAAACCGAGGTCTTCGAAAGGTAGATTTTTCAGCCTTTCAAGGGACTCTTCAACTGTTATCTTCCCTTTACTCAAGCGTACAAGAAGATTTTTAAGAACATTTTGATCCAATTTTTCCTCTTCTAACTATGCAGCTTCTTTGCTATTTCTGCCACCCTTCGGCCAAGTTTCACCCCGTCTTCTTTGGTTTTACTGTCAGGGGCTCCAACACAGGCTACTCCGTAGTGCCCCGTGGCTGACATGGGATCCCCCACAATAACCATGCCATAAATCAATAGTGTCTGGATAATGGACATCATTGTGGTTTCCTTACCGCCAGTATGACCTCCTCCGGTTGTGAAGGCCGCCCCAACTTTGCCCTCCATTTTTTTTCTTGTGCCTACAAATTCATCAAAGACCTTTTTCAACTCGGCAGCCATAACACCAAAATACACTGGTGAACCTGCGATAATACCATAAGAGGCCAAAAAGTCCTCTTTGGTAACTTCGTCAGTATTCTTCAGAACAGCAGTCATACCTTCTACTTCTTCGACGCCTTTTGAAATCGCCACAGCAAGCCTTCTCGTGTTGCCTCCCTTTGAAAAATATAATATTAGGATTTGCATTTAAAAACCCTCTTCGTTAAGTGTTTTATTCAATTAACCTGGTTATGATAGGCTAACTGCCGTAATAAATCAAGTTCCAAAACACAATCCATTTTCCCTTGACCATGTCTTGTTTTCCTTATATGAGTGCACCGAGCCCTCGGCTTGTTGGTTAAGATCTTTCAAAATACTTTAGATTTGAGATAAAAAGAAAGGACAGATAAAATGTACACTGCCAGTGATTTAAGGAAGGGCTTGAAGATTCAAATTGATGACGAGCCCTATATAATTATAGAATTTCAATTCTCCAAACCAGGGAAAGGTCAGTCCCTTTACCGCTGTAAACTCAAGAATATGATCACGGGTGTTATTGTCGACAGGACCTATCGATCCGGTGATTCTTTCCAACCCGCTACCTTAGATGAACGCAAGATGCAATACCTTTACAGCCAAGAAGACGATTTTTACTTCATGGACGTTGAGAATTACGAACAGGTCTTCCTATCATCCGAACAGTTAGGTGATGCCAAAAACTACCTCACGGATAACCTGGAGGTTGAGATCCTCTTTTTTGAGGACAAAACCATAGGCGTAACTCTACCAAATTTCGTAGACCTGACCGTCACAAAGGCTGACCCGTGGTTGAAGGGAGATTCTGTTTCTGGTGACTCTAAACCGGTCGTAGTGGAAACCGGCTACGGCCTTCGTGTTCCCCCGTTTATCCAAGAGGGTGACAAGATAACCATTGATACACGAACCGGGGAGTATATCACCCGAGTCAAAGAATGATTTCATTCTGCATAAACGGTATTATTAGGTGTGCGACCTGAACCCTCGCTTATAGTATCCGGCGCTATAAAAAACGTTGATTCATTAAAAGGATGCTTTTTCTGTTCACAAGACAGGCACAGAAGAGGGCCTATCAAGGATTCTCTTGATTTTTCTTACATGTCAGGATATACACAGTTTAGGCATTCGATGAGGGCTTAAATCGTTATATAACGTTGTCGGAAAATAAATGCACTCTATGGAAGCTACAACAGATCTAATGCTCGGCAATAAAATTATTACATACCCAAATCTTACTAAACCAGCGAGGTGCCTTTCTTGTGGAACGGATCAGATAAAACCTGGCAGGCGGTACTGCTCAAAGGAATGTCATGAACAAATCAGTTGGGTCCTTTCCCTTGCAAAAGGTCTACTCAGGGCATTTAACGCCAGGTATGCGGCATTTTCCTTTACCCGTGGCCAGGTAATACTCGATGTGCTCCCTATCTGGTCAAAGGAAATCTCCAGGTTCTCTTCCAGGAGGATCCCCGGTAACAAGCCTGCTGAGGATTTGAAAAACCTAATTCTTAAATCAGGGAAGGAATGGTATAACCTTGTAAATAACAACTTGTCAAAAAGCTATGCATCTCTTTTTCTAATCAAAAAGAACCACAAAAAGGGAATCGACCCTGCCAGTATAAAACCGGACACAAAGGTCCGTCCAAGGTTATCTAAAAGCGAGAATATTTACCTAAAGATCCTCCATCTCGACAGGAAGGATTTATCCTCTGACGATGATATCTTCAAGATTAAATCTGCATACAAAAGTATGGCCAAGCTCTGCCATCCTGACATGGGCGGGAACGAGGAAGATTTCAAAAAACTTAACGAAGCTCACGAGCAGATGCTCCTGTGGGCCGAAAAACCGCTTTATACCTTAAAAAAGGCGCTGAAAAATTCCTGGTCCTACGACGGTTTTACCAATCGATGGTCTCCACCTTTATAACTGTGCCAATATATCCCGCGCTCATCTTTTCTTTCTTTCTTTATTTCTATTTCGAATTTCCTGTTCAAACCCTCTGTTCGTGGGCCGATAAAAGTTTCGATTCCTTATCTTTTTAGGTAGGTATTCCTGTTCAACCCAACCTTCAGGATAATTATGGGGATAAAGATATCCACGGCTATAACCCAGCTTCTTCATCAACTCGGTAGGAGCATTCCTGATGTGTAGAGGGACCTGCTGGGGGCCTGATCTTTCGATCTCCTCTTTAACAGCTTTGTCAGCCAAATAAAGCGCGTTACTCTTCGGTGCCGATGCAAGGTAAACTGCAGCCTGGGACAAAGCCAACTCAGCCTCTGGTGGGCCTACCTTCTGCCAGGCCTCAAAAGCCGCAAGAGCCACCTGTAGGGCGTTGGGATCAGCCAGGCCAATATCCTCAGAGGCGAAGCGGATCATCCTCCGCCCTATGAAAAGTGGGTCTTCTCCGGCCATAAGCATTCGGTAAAGCCAATAGATTGACGCCTGTGTGTCACTCCCCCTAAGGCTTTTATGAAAGGCGGAAATGAGATTATAGTGCTCTTCCCCATCCTTGTCATACGGCAGGGCCTTCCTGTTGAGTGCCTTTTCAACGATACCCACGTCCACAAGCACATGCTGTGCATCCTGGCCATCAGAGGCAAAGTGAAAAGCCGCCTCCAGGTTATTCAGGACCACTCGGGCGTCCCCTTGGGAAAATTCAACCAGATGTTCAATTGCATCAGGCGTAATTTCAATATCCATTCGCCCCAATCCCCGCTCCTTATCACTAAGAGCAAATAGCAAAATGGCCTTTAGCTCCTTCTTCCCTAAAGGGTAAAAAACCACAACCCTGGCCCTTGAAAGAAGGGGTGGAATAACCTCAAAGGACGGGTTTTGTGTGGTTGCCCCGATAAGAATAATAAGCCCGCTTTCCACGTACGGAAGAAAGCCATCCTGCTGGGCCTTATTAAACCGATGGATCTCATCCACAAAGAGGATGGTTGGGTTTCCTGTGCTTTCTTTTGATTTTTTGGCCTCTTCAACGATCAGTCTAAGATCCTTCACGCCTGAACTGACCGCAGAAAATGCATGAAAAGGGAATCGAGTATATTGACCAACCAATCTTGCCAGAGTGGTCTTGCCAGAGCCAGGAGGACCCCAAAAGATCACAGAAAATATGCGGCCGGATTTGAGAGCCTTGGGGATAAGACAATCAGGTTTAAGGAGATGTTCCTGCCCGACCATATCTTCGAGTCTGTTCGGCCTCATCTTCTCAGCAAGAGGCACTTCAGAATTTATAATGGTCTTACTCACTTATACAACCTCTTATTTGACAATACCTCGGATACAAGGGATAAGACCCTGTCCATTTGCAGGGGCCTCCCAATTACTAAGTCCGCGCCAAATTTTTCACCTTCCTCGGCATTGACAAGAATAATAGGTAAATCCCGGTGTATTTCTCTAATTTTTGAAACCAATCTTGAGGATCGGAGATTAGACGTATTGAGTTCGGCGATAACCAGATCAAATCTATTTTTCCCTAACAACTTAAGCCATTCTTTATCGGCATAAGCAGTAGTAACCTTGCTGCCCTTACTTACCAATAATTGAGACAGGACATCCTTAACCATACCCTCGTCTGCAATAAATAAGATTTTCGAATTATTGATTCTTTTCTTAGCACCTCCGGCCTTAGACAAAAGAGACTTTTGGGCAAGCGGGAGCTCAATAGTAAAGGTAGACCCCTGGCCCTTATTACTCATGACTTCGATCTCTCCTCCATAGCGTTTGATGGTAGCATAGGCCATACTCAATCCAAGACCCATATTTGAAGGATATTTGGTGGTAAAAAAGGGGTCGAATATCTTATCTTTTATATCATCCGGAATACCCACGCCATTATCCTGTATGTAAACATAGGCATAACCAGAACTTTCTTCTGTGGTCAAATAGACCACCCCACCATCACGCAAGGCATCAACTGCATTTAAGATCATGTTTACAAAGACATCTTTTATCTCTTCGCTATTACCTGCCACAGGTGAAACATCTCTTAGGTATGTCTTGACGTCGATCTTGATTCTGCTCTCTTCCAAGTCTTCCTTCCACCGGTGTTGTGTAGATGCAACAGCATCTTTAACGATACTTTTTAAATCGCAAAGTTTCGCATCTGACTCGTCACATTCATCCCTTGCCAAGGTGGCCAGTTTCTTTCCAATGGAACTGCCTTCTCGCTTTACAACTTCAATCTTTTCTGACAATTCGTTAGGATTAGCTTTATAATCATCAAGTATACTCAAACAGTTATTTAATTCTCGTCTTAGGCCTGACGCCATGCAAACTATTGCTTCCATTTTTTGTGATTGACGTAGTTGTGCTTCCCTCTTTTTCCTTTTATTAAGCCCTGTTACATTGAGCAAGAATGCCCTTCGGCCATGATACCTTATTTTTTTTACTCGAACCTCACAGCACAGAGCCTCGCCGTTCTTACTTATCAGATAGGTTTCATATTTATCAGGGACTGTTTTACCTGAAAGCCTCTTTTGGTGGAGATTTCTTACATATTCGACAGAATCAGGATGAATAAAATCAAGAAAGTTTCGTCCAAGGAGTTCTTCTTCAGTATATCCCAATCCCTTCCAGGCTGCTTCGTTTATAAGAATAATCTTTTCATCTTGAATAAGGGCTACACCACCAGGGATATCCTTAAGTAATTTACGGCTGTTTCTTAATGCCTTCTCCAGAATTTGGTTCTCCTTCTTGAATGCCGTATTTTTTTCTCTCAGCGTCTGGTTTTTGTCCTTAAGACTGTCAACCCAGCTCTTTACAGTATTCAGCTGCCTGTCATCCATATATGTTTTCCTTGGTTTTTAACCCTCATATTTTATTCAGCCTAAAAACACTCTTGATGATTGTGGTTTTATACCTTATCATATCTTCCGATTATCTTACAATAGGCGTAATAATTAAATACGTTGAAAAAAACATTAGTTAATTATAGGGGCGTGGTTATCAACTCCAGAGAGCATCGATAGATAGGGCTTTTACAATGAGTTACAGGGACATGAGGGCACCTTTAAGAAAATCGTCCCGCCTATGACTGAATCAAACGCCCCCTATGCCCTAACCATAGATAAGGAACAGAAAGGCAGAGCATGGGGCTCTCTTTTCAGAAAACGAAAAATTGGTTGCT
>CAYRFN010000158.1:0-9190 GCA_964423495.1 uncultured Desulfobacteraceae bacterium | reverse complement strand
GCAACTTAACTCAAATAACCAGCAACCAATTTTTCGTTTTCTGAAAAGAGAACCCTATGTCCTGCCTTTCTGTTCCTGATCCATGGTTAACACCCAGGGGCTTTCGATCCAGCCATAGGCAGGACGACTTTCTTAAAAGAGAGTTCCATGTCCTTCTAAATGCGAAGCCTTTTGAACGTTACCAATACTTTAATGAAGCTTCACCTTTTAGGCTTCACGATACCGCATATTGGATGCCCTAACACAGATCTGAATTAAAAAAGTTGAATTGCATAACTCTTGCCCTCGAAATATTACAGTGCCAACACCATATTTCCGGCACGTCGCACCAGGGCGAGCTTGATACTCATAATGGTTACTATTAAGACTTTTCCAAAAAATTTAATATAAATGGAGAAAAAAATAACGGTATCAGTCTTTGTCTGATTTTTTTGTAAGATTTTATCCTACAGGAAGGACAGCAGGTGACTGGGAGAGTGGGAGAAGGGGGGTACTTTAGTTGAACAAAAGCCTGCCTGCCGCAGGCAGGGGTTCGAGGATTCAAGGGATCTCAGTTTCACTCCACCAGTCCATTTTTTATTGCATAATATGTTAATTCTGCATTGTTCTTCATATTCATCTTTTCCAGAATACGTGATCGATAGGTGCTGATGGTTTTTACACTCAAGCAAAGCTCCTCGGCAATCTCTTTTACTGTTTTTCCAGTAGCAATCATGCACATCACCTGATACTCGCGATCGGAGAGTATTTCGTGAAATGGTTTTTCAGTATTAACTTCCAATTCAAAAGCCAATTTCTCTGCGAAAGAAGAACTAATATATTTCCTGCCCACCGATACTTTCCGTATAGCCGTTATCAATTCATCCGGTGCGCTTTCTTTTGTCAAATATCCAGATGCACCTGCCCTTAAGACCCGCACTGCATATTGATCCTCGGGGTGCATACTTAACACTAAAACAGGAAGTTCAGGTTTATGACTCTTTATTTGTTTTAAGATATCCATCCCATTCATACCAGGCATGGTAATATCCAATACAACCACATCGTAATTGTTTTTGAATACCTTATTGAGCACTTCATGTCCGTTGCTTGCCTCATCAGCTACAACTATATCGGAGGTTTCCGCAACGACCTGCTTCAATCCTTCACGAACAATTGCGTGATCATCGGCAATCAAAATCCGTATCATGCTGATACTCCCATTTGCAATTTACGATTTTTATAAGTAACTGTAATGTGAAACGTGAAATGTGGAATGACTATTTTTGTTTTTCTCTTCTTTTTTTTCTTTCTAAGCTTGTGATTAGGCTTTGTATCATGGCAGAAATGTGTTTGCATTCTGATATCAACTCTAATCCAATTTCTTTTTTTAGATATCCTAATTCTATAGCCAGGTATAATTGAGTTCGAAGCTCACCGGCAGAGCCTTTAGAGATAAAGAGGAAACGAATAAACTCCTGAGTAGAGCCACGCTCGAACCCTTCGGCAATGTTAGACGGGACTGAAACAGAAGCACGACATACTTGATCTCGAAATCCCCAATCCTTGAGAGAACTCACCTTTTGATACAAATTAACCGACAATCGGCAGGCCTTCTGCCAGACATCTAACTCTTCAAATGAATGTTTCAAATAAGTGGTTTTTTTGGCTTTATTTTTTTCCACTTTATCACCATTTATTCCACCTTTGCTCTTTTCACATTTCACTTTTCACTTTCTTCAATCGGAACCATCACTGTTATCGTTGTTCCTTTCTTAGGGTCGCCCTTGATTTTGACCTTGCCTTTCCACTGATGGGCACGCTCTCGTATTCCTAAGAGTCCAAACGATTTAGGATCAGAGATCTTCCGTTTGGAAATCCCTTTCCCATTATCTCTCACCCTCAGCTCTAATGTGCTACCCTTCTCTTTCAAACTCACGGTAACCGTCGTTGCTTTTGCATGACGAGCCACATTTGTCAGCATCTCCTGAAAAATGCGGAAAATCGCTGTAGATCGATCTGAATCTACAATCATATTCTCAGGCTCTATAGTAAGCTTACATTTAATTCCTGTGCGATTATTAAATTCTTCCGCCTGCCATTCAATAGCTGCCACAAGACCCAGGTCATCCAACAATCCCGGCCTCAATTCTGTGGAAATCTTTTTTACTGTCTTGATGGTCATATCCATGAGTTCTTTCATTGTTTCTGTTTTTTCAAGCAGGGGTTTTTGATCTTTTGGTAATCTCTTTTTCAACCAGGATAGATCCATCTTCAAAGCTGTTAATGACTGTCCCAGCTCATCGTGAATCTCTCGTGCAATGGATGTCCTTTCTGCCTCCCTCACGGACTGCAAATATGAGGCAAGTTCACGTAACTGCTCTCGTGATTTTTTTAATTCTTCCTCTGCCCGCTTTATGTCGGTGATGTCTATAATGTTCCCCATTATGGCAGGTCTTCCCTCATATACTATTCTGTTTGCCATCATTTCAACCCAAACAGCTTTGCCGTCCTTTCTCAATCTTCGTATCTCATATTGCCGAGAAGCAAATTCTCCTCTCAGCCTTTTTGACATTATTGTTGCCGCTGCCTTCCTGTCATCCGGATGAATCAATGTCAAGGCTTCCTTTCCCGGCAATTCTTCGCTTTCGTAACCATGAATTTCAGCAAATCTGTCATTTACAAACACATACCGTCCATCCTGGTGGATGAAGATGCCTGTGAGAGAGGATTCTGTGACTGTTCTGTATTTTGCTTCGCTCTCCCACAGAGCCTCCTGTGCCCGTATGCTCTCGGTGATATCTTTTGAAATCACTGTCACAGCTGTTGTTCTTCCGTCTAATTCTTTAACAGGGCTCAAAGTTCGGAGGAAATATCCACCGGGTCTTTGGCTTTTACGTTCATAGACTAATGATTTGCCGGTTTCAAAGACCGATTTAATTCTCTCTGCAAAATCCTTGCTGTCATCCTCAGAATGGTAATCGCCGTATGCTCTGCCAATGACTTTATCTATTGGCAAGTTAAACCTTGATAGATGTTTCTTGTTCATGAACAGATACACACAATTCCTATCTATCAGGTAAATAGAATCTTCGGTGGACTCAACCAGAGAACGATATTTCTCTTCGCTCTCCTTAAGTGCTTTCTCCGCCCGTCTGCGATTAATAATGTTTATGGACAATATCAAGATAATCAAACCGAGGCCGGCAATGCTGGCGATGACCGACCAAACCTTACGCTTATGTATAGAATAAAAGGAATAAGGTTTATTTATGACGACACTGCCCTCTGGCAAACTTGACAGCTTAATACCAAAACGCCGCATTTGCTGATAGTCAAACATATAGCGGTTTGGGCTTTTTTTGAGTACGGAAATATTCTCAACCTTTTCCCCACGCAAAATACGCAAGGCCATTTCCCCGGCTTTTTCTCCTTGAGCATATCCACTGGTTAACATGCCCCCTATAGTTCCGTGTCCTATATAGGAATCCACACTAGAGTAAATGGGAACCGCGGAATACTGAGATATTAGTTCGCAGGACTTCTCCAGGGAAAAAACGTTCCCAGACCTGTCAGTGGTAAAGGTGAACAAATAGGCTATGCTATCAGGGGTTAATTTTCCTGCTCTTTCCTGGACTTGCGCCATATCGAGATCTCTCCAGAAGGTGAATCTTAGGGTATCTTTGAAATGCGTAATGGCCTTCTTTATCTCTATTTCGCCGATACTTCCGGTAAGAGTCTTGTCAACTATCACGAAAACCTGTTCAATATTGGGCTGTAACTGTAAGGCAACATCAAATGTACTTTTAAAATCATGTAATTCTGCAACCCCGGTAATCAGATCATGACCAAGAAGCATTGAATCCTTGAAGCCATTCACGCCACAGAAGACAATTGGTGTATCTGGAAACAGCTCCCGATGATGTGCGAGCAAGAAATTAAAGGCATGATTATCGGAAGACATAACAACATCAAATCTGCGATTCCTGAATTTATGCCTGTACAACTCATAAAGATATTGTAAATATTGAGTATCATACATGCGTTTAGTATCCATATACTCAATATGGAGCTCGATTTCTTGATCGCTATCATTAAGGGCAGATTGGATGCCCTGGTTGATACGATCAGTCCATCCAAGCCCCTGGTGGTAAGAGTGGAGTATGAGCAATTTTCTCGTTTGATTAGCTTTTAAATGAGAGGAAAGCAGGCATATAGCAAAAAGGTAAATGATCAGGAACAGTAAGCCTTTTCTTCTATAAGTTCCTTTACTTATTTTTCCACGGTTTGTCCTTTTCATTTCAATCCTTTCCATCTAAATGAATTTCATTTGTCTCCATATTTTTTCGACTTTAAGGTATTGCGGACACACTCTTCCATTTGGGCAACTTCTTTATTTGTGAGCTGTTCAAACTTGGTCTTGCGCTTGTTCTTTGACAGTCTACCATTATTTTCAATGCACAGGCGAATAAAAAGATCGATGAGCTGATCCGGCATATCTACTATGTCCCTTATGGTAAGTTTGGCCTTATCGTAATCGAGAATGAAGTCCAATTCTGACACAAACTCATTCTCAATGGTATCCTGAATAAACCCGAATAGTCGCTCAGCTATAGCGGTCATGTCGATATATTTGTAATGTACGGCCGTTTCATTCTTGACCTCCATCCTGCCATCACTGTCCAGTTCGAAATCTAATAGTGGTAACAGAGGCTCTGAGAATAGCTCGAGTGTTTCGTCGTATTCCCTAATTTTGCGGAGCATGGTAGCCGAGATCGGAAAGATGAGATCCTTCGGGGTAAACCGCCTTTTTGCCAGAATGTTATGGACCAGAAAACGATGAATGCGTCCGTTGCCGTCATCAAACGGATGCATAAAGACGAATCCAAATGAGATTGCTGCGGCAATCACAACAGGATGAACTTCGGAAGACATCATCCGCTTATACGCATAGAACATACCTTCCATGAGCTCCGGGATATCTTCTGGCTTTGGTGCGACAAAATCGACTAACTCATTACCGAAACTCACTGTTTGTCCAACATAATTCTGTTCAGTACGAAAATCGTTGTTAGCAAAACGTTCATCAACTGTTGCCTGCTGAAGTTCTACCAACGATGGTTTATTAAAAAACTCTCGATCATCTGCTATCCTAAGCAACTCAACAAATCTTGCCGCTCGTTTCTGATCTGGAGTCGCCCGCTCAATCTCGAATGAAGACTTTGTTTCCTTGGTGTAGAGATAAGAAACAGCTCGCCGCAGGACTTCTTCGGGATAGTTCCCAACTACTTCCATCCCTTTTTTGTTTAGCTGAAGGTCAATGTAATTCTTCAAATTGTCGGTGTGTCGAACCATGGGGCAGAAGCGCCGATCACCTAAAAGATTATCAGTAACCTTCTGCCGTCGGTGCTGGATGCCTTTGGCGGTGTAATACTTGGACTGATCAAGCAGATCAACGTAATTGGTCACCTTAGAGGGATCCAAGTCGAGTTCTTTGCCCATAAGATACTCGTATAGGAACCAGATTTTTCGCGCATACTTCCCAGCCGGGGTCTCCTTGATGAAACGTTCTAACTCCTTGCGGTCAACCACTAAGAAAAGAGCGTTGAGGATTTCCAGATTTATCCCTTCAAATTTTAGGGCAAATATCAAATGATCCTCCAGGTTATCACCTGGATCATATCTCTTCGTGTAGATCTCAGTCTTCCGGTAGCCCTCTATGACCGTCTTGCGCCTCCCTTTTTCAGCTATAAATGACTTAACATAGTGTGGTATAACGTCGAGAAAATACCGCCGAACTAATTCACCGTAACCTACCAGCTTAAGCCCTTCAGTTGGGTTGATTTCTATATTTTTCACTGGCTCACCGTTGCGGAGTATTTTTTTCTGTAGAAAAAAGCCTTTGATTCGCCCTTATTGTAGCAAAAGATATTTTATTTGCAAGAATTTTTAACTGAAACCATCTTTGTGTATAAATTCGTTACAAAACCTATTTTATGGTGAAAATATGCTTTTATTTGGCCTGATATGTTTATAAATGCATTTTATTGGATAATTACAGATAAGAATAGAAGAGAGAGAGAGAGAGAGAGAGCATGTTTTGCACCATTTTAATGCAGGACATATTTCAAGTCCTCCGTGGCAACATTTTTCATCAATGCTTTCTCTATAATTATATCAGAGAAATCTTTAAAAAGATAACAAAAAAGGGGTTAAGCCGAAATGGGCTAACCCCTTATAATTATTATGGTGCCGAAGAGGGGAGTCGAACCCCTACAGGCATACACCCACTAGACCCTGAACCTAGCGCGTCTACCAGTTCCGCCACTTCGGCATTGAAATGGAGTTGAAATATTTAGTAGAAAGATTATATTACTGTCAAAACCTTGTCAACATATATCGTTCGATACAACCGGCATGAGTTGTTGGGCCGGTCGTTCTCTCTTTAACTTTTTTCTTGATACTCCAGGGGCATCGATCTTGAAATGACCGTTATTACTGATCTGGGACAACTTAAAAAGCCGTTAAAAAATCCTGTTCTAACCATAGGTAACTTCGATGGCGTGCACAAAGGCCACTTGGCTCTTTTTAATAGGGCAAAGGAAAGGGCCAGATACATTGATGGGCAATCAGTAGCTATAACCTTTGACCCCCATCCCATAAGAATAATGAAACCTGCAAATGGACCCGCCTTAATTACCCCCACTCAGCAAAAATTGAAACTAATAGAGGACGCAGGAATTGATGTCATTTTTTGCATACCGTTTACAAAAGAATTCGCCACAATCTCTGCTCGTGAATTTGTTGAGGATATCTTGGTAGATAAAATTGCAGTCAAAGAAATCGTGGTTGGTTATGACTTCACATTCGGTCATAGACGCGAGGGGAACGCTTCATTCCTCCAAGATATAGGCAAACGGATAGGTTTTGCGGTACACGTGGTGAAACCGATTAACATCGACGGTACTCTGGTATCCAGTACATCCATCCGAGAACTGATTAAAGAAGGGGACCTAAGTGAAGCAAAAAAGCTATTAGGGAGGGATTATCAGATATGTGGAGTTGTGATTAAAGGAAAAGACAGAGGTGGCAGGATGCTCGGTTTTCCCACCGCTAATTTGGACCTAATAGATGAGCTGACCCCAAAAAAGGGTGTATATGCCGCAAGAGTGCTTATTGACGATCAGACCTATAACGGATTAGTCAATATCGGACATAACCCTACTTTCGGAAAAGGCCCATTCTCGGTAGAAACGCATGTGCTTGATTTTTCAGAAGACCTGCTTGGCAAAATTATTAGGATCAACTTTATTGAACGACTAAGGGACGAAAAAACCTTCAAAACAATTAAAGATCTGGCCGATCAAATCAGTCAAGATATTATTCAAGCAAAAAAAATATTTAAAATACTTTGAAATAGGATATTGAATCAAGATATTTGGGTCTGCAAGATGGAAGACCGCCCCCATATGAGGAACTCAATTTTTTCGATCAATCCTGATAAACTGGGAGAGTGAAGTGCTGAGATAGCAATCCCTCCCATCTTTTCTGACAAGGTATTAGCCTTTTTTTGGCTTAAGAGGTCTGTCTTATTGAGCACCAAAAGAATGGGAACCCTATTGAGGTCTAAATTTGATAGGATTTCTTCAACGGTATTTATCTGCTCCTCAAAACGGGGGCTTGTTGCATCAACTACATGAAGCAACACCTCTGCATCATGAAGCTCTTCCAGCGTGGCAGCAAATGCCTCCATAAGACTTTCAGGTAAATTCCGAATAAATCCGACCGTATCGGTGATGATTGCCTCCTGTTCCCTTGGAAACCTCAGGCGTCTGCTGCTCGGATCCAGCGTCTCAAAAAGGCGATTATTTACTCCCACATGGCTGTGTGTTAGTGTATTTAAAAGTGTTGATTTCCCGGCATTTGTGTATCCCACAATAGAAATAACGGGCAACCTCCTCACATTCCTCAACCTCCTCCTTTCCTCTCTCTGCCGTTTTATTTCTATTAGTTCTCGGTTCAATCTTGCGATCCTTTCCCGGACCCGACGCCTGTTTATTTCGAGCTTGGTCTCCCCAGGCCCCCTGCCTCCGATACCTCCGGTCAGTCTGGACATTGCGGTATTCTTTGTGGCCAGCCTGGGCAGCAGGTACTTCAACTGAGCAAGCTCAACCTGGATTTTTCCTTCCCTTGTCACGGCCCTCCTGGCAAATATATCAAGGATAAGCTGACTTCGATCAATGATCTTCAACTCAGTAAAATCTGTTAAACCCTTCACTTGGGCAGGCGTCAACTCGTTGTTGAAGATCAGCAGATTAGACCCGGTCTGTAGGCACCGGAGAGCCAACTCGCTCAGTTTTCCTCTTCTTATTAAGAAACGGGGATCTGCCTTCTTGATATGCTGGATTTCTCTCCCAATCACCTCAATATTGTCTGAAAGCGCGAGATCCTCAAGCTCATCCAGAGAATCTTCTTCCTGCCATCTGGGCCCAGTCGCCACACCAACCAGGAGGGCCCTCTCTTTTTTTTCCACAGAGACCCTGACCCGAGCCCTGTCCAACTCTTCCTCAAGTGACTGGATCATTTCCAAAAAATCGACATTTAATTGACCGATATCAGAAACACTATTGACAACCCATCCCTTTCCATTCTTATTTGTTGGCAAAATATTGGCATGGGTAATGTGCCCTGGAATCCCTTTCTCATTCACTTGCACACACACCATTAGATCCAAGCCAATCAATACCAGATCAGTCACATCCTCCCCTGAAAGTGGTTCTCCATTGAGATGTGTATGGATGCATCGAAGGCCTTTGAGACGACCTGCTCCGAGTCTGTCCCTGCTAAGGGCAGGAATCCATATATGCTTACTATCACCCACTACTACGTAAGCGACTTCTCCTTTCCGTGTCATCAGCAAGGCGACTTGTCTTTTAGTCTCGCGGGAAATTGAGGAAATCTGGCGGGCCAATTCATGAGAAATTATCTCATGGGAGGATACGTGACGGCGGTAAAGATTCTGAAGCCTTTTTTGTTGGCTTGCCTTAAGACCGCTTATTTTACCATGAACTTTCTCGATTGTCTAAGCCTCATTTGTAAAAATTAGCAGTTTAGCCATGGCAGGACATGGGGTTCTCTTTTCAAAAACGAGACGTTAACTGCAAGGCCGAAGGGACATCACTGCGCTACGGCGGGCGGAGGGTTAAGTCAG
>CAYRFN010000157.1:0-9196 GCA_964423495.1 uncultured Desulfobacteraceae bacterium | reverse complement strand
GGAGAAAACAAACCTCAACCTGCAGCATCGGAAGAAACTGGTCTACTCGACTCAACTGTAGAAGGGACCTTGATAAGATCCTATAATGAACTCCTTGAGATCGCCTCTCGGGATCCTTACAATGGAGAGGAACTTTCTCGAAGTGCGGCTGGAGACGATCATCGGGGGTATAAAGGGGCTCAACGAAGTTTTTCCATCGGCATGAATTTTATCCAGGACGGAAATTCCCTGAATTTGACTTCAATAAGAGCGGGCGCATCGGCCTTGAACGCCTCATCGAGGGCAGGGCCCAGTTTTTCGGGCGAATCTGCACGGAGGCCCATCACCCCGAAACTGTCGGCAAGTTTCATGAAGTCCGGATTTTTCAAATCGCTTCCTATAATCCTGCCGCCGTAAACCTCTTTTTGCGTGCGCCGGACATTGCCGAAGGCGTTGTCGTTGAACAGGATCGTTACCAAATTGATTTTGTGCAGCACTGCCGTCGCCATTTCCTGGACGTTGAACATGAACCCGCCGTCCCCCACGATACAGACCACCATTTTATCCGGATTGCCGACCTTTGCGCCAAGGGCCGTCGGAAAGCTATAGCCGAGAGTCCCCTGGTATCCCGGCTGAATCATGGTTCGCGGCCTGTAAGTGGGAAATCCCCACCATGAATAAAAGCCGAGCTGTGTCACTCCGAGGCAGGCAATGCCGTCTTCGGGCAGTCTGTTTCGGATCGCCATCGTATATTCATGCTGGGGCTTTAACTGTTCCGCAAGATCTTTAGCCGCTCCCATTTTAAGGTTCTTGAGTTCGTCTTCTCTTGATGGGCGCTTCCGGTTATGACGCACTATTCTGTCGACCAGGACCCCCAGCGCCTTTTTTCCTGTTGCCACAATATGGACGTCCGGTTCCCAGGCTTCGACCGATTGTGCCGGATCGGGATCGATACGAATTAACTTGATCTCCTCATCATGGCCCCAATAGAGCATCGGCATTGTAAAACGTGTGCCTACCGCCAGGGCTACATCCACCTTCGACCACAGTTCTGCTGCGACCAACATATTCTGGGCGAGATAGTGGCGCCAGTCGACCGCACCGAGGCCGTGTTGGGACATGAATACAGGCGCTTGCAGTGCCTCTGCCAAATGGAGTACTTCCTCCTCGGCACCGTAGATCCCCCCTCCAACGAAAATCCCGGGTCTTTCAGCATTTCCGAGCAATCTCGCCGCCTTTTTGATAAGATCTGGATCCGGTTCCGGTTCTTTGTACTCCTTTACCGGATCGAGGAGTTCAACATCGGCTTCCCGGGCCATCACATCCGGGGCCATCTCAACCATCACGGGGCGACGCCGTCCGGTATTTAACTGCTTAAAGGCTTCACGAATGAGCCGGGGGGCATCACCCGGATGATCGGCGCGCCCCTGCCACTTTGTTATTGAACGCACGGTCCCCATCTGGTCGGCAATCTCATGCAACAGCCCGTATCCTTTCCCGATAAAATGGGAAGGGATCTGGCCGGTGACACAGAGAACCGGGGCCCCACAGCCATGGGCTGTGCATAAACCTGCACCTGTATTGAGGAGGCCGGGGCCAGGGACCACCGTGTATGTCCCGACTCTACCGGTCGATTGGGCATAACCGAAAGCCATATAGGCGGCGCCCTGTTCGTGCCTTGTCTGAATGAGGCGAAGGAAATCCCCCTCCTGATAAACGGCATCAAACAGGTGGTCGAGCTGAACACCCGGGAGCCCGAAGATGGTGTCGACACCGTTTTGCCTGATTGATTTTACGAGGGCCTGAGCGCCGGTCATCTGTGTCATGCAAACGTCCTCTTTTATTGCTTCCTCAAGGGGGAAATGGCCGGTTTGTCTATCATTTTTTTCATAACACCTTCATTTAACTTGAATTCCGGATTGTAGAGATCCTTGTTTTTTATGGACTCCTCTTCCGTGCTCCTCCAGACAAAATGACAATCCGGGCATCGATACAGTTCCCATACCCCGTCTTTCGGGGCTTCAAAAAACTTTATTGCTTCAATTCCGTCACATCTTGGACAATCCATCTCTATTTCTCTCGCCTCCTCACCCTTTCAAGGATTTCAATCCATTCTGTTCCTTCTTTCGGTGGATTCACTACAGACAGACCGAGCAATCGAGGTTCCGGGGGAACGGGCGTTGTGGCATCCAGAATCATTCGAGTCACCAGGCCTCTTTCCAGGCTAGCGGGATCGAGAGTGGAACCGGGTGCATTCGGAATCAGGACCAGATCTCTCTCGGGCCTAAACCGGGTGACCAGGGCCCACATGACTTCATCCAGATTAAAGGGGTCAATATCCTCATCCACCACAATGATAAGTTTCGGATATAACAATCCATGAAAGGACCTTTTCTTTGAAACACTTCAGCGCGAGAAGCTTCCTCGATTCATTGGCTATTCTCTCCTTGGTTAAACCGGAGGCAGAAAGAGAGAGATAAAGCTCTTCCGGCAAATCTATCACCGCCTAGACATTTCCAATGACCATCACCTACCCTTTTCATTTGGAATGTCAATCTAATGTAACTTTAGCATGTTAAAGGTAAACAATCCAATGAAAACGATCACTATCCTCATACGGTCACCCATATTAAGCCGTCCACATGATTTCCCTGAGCAACCAATGCCTCATAACAGAGTCTGGCGGTTGTCCCGGAGGTGATGCAGTTATCCACAAACAGGATGGAGCTGTTTCGGATATTCCAGGATTCGAGTAGCCGAGGTTCCGATTGACTGAGGCTGGCATGGCGGCCATGGTGCACTTTATCTGTTTTTTGAGAAAAGGCCGGGACAAAGGAAATTTCGATATATTAATAATTGCTTTTGCCAGCTCAAAAGGAAGATCTCATATTACTGGGTTGTTATTGAGCAAGGTATAAATGGGAAATCTTTAGCTCAGGTTTTATAAAGAGCCAATCTGGCATTGCGTATTATCCCTGCCGTGGGTTGATGTGTCAGATTGTTGCCGCCTATAGAAACTATCAGCAAATAGAGCTGCACCTAGAGCTGTTGTTAATGCAGGATCCCATTCAGGTTTAGGAGCCAACCGGCTTACCTCCAGGATACTTTCCAACCAAGCGATAATTCCGGGATTATTGGCCAATCCGCCAATGATGACGAGATCCTTTTTCACACCTGATCGAGCGACTAACGTGCTGAGTCTCTTGGCCATAGCATAGTGGTAAGCCGCGATTACTTGTTCCAGCGGTACTTTGTTTCGAATAGAATCCAGGGCTTCGGATTGAGCATATACGGCGCAAAAGTCACTTAGCATTGGGAACTGATCAGATTGAAGGGCGATGTTTCCGATCTCAGTTATTTCTTTCTGAACCAGACCGGCAAATGTTTCCATATAGCGTCCAATACCCGCGGCACATTTGTCGTTCCAAAGGAAATCGGTTGCTCTGCCTTTTTTGGTGCAGTGAATTACCCTGCAACTTTCACCGCCGGCATCCAGCACCGTGCGCACAGATGGACCCCAAATGTGTACCGCCCCTGCGGCGCCGCACGCAATTTCAGATATGGTTTCACGTGCAAACGGAACCTGGGTCCTCCCGCGACCGGTCGCCACGAGGTAATGGATATTTTCCAGCTTTAAACGGGTTTTATCTAAAGCCGCGTTTATAGCGCTGAAAGCGGATTCTCCGGGCATTAGGGTTCTAACCAGAGAAAATGCATATGGTTGTCCATCCAGCAGTATCACAGCTTTGGAGCTTACTGCTCCAATATCTACTCCAGCTGCAATCACCTTAGCCTTTGTCCAATCTGGCTGATCTTTGATTGAAGCCTGCTCGCTCATTTTTCTTCCTCATAACTGATCACGGCACCTATTGCACCTACATATTCCGGCTGGTTCAATACACTTACGTCTTGTTTTATTAAACTCGGAAGGTGCTTAATAACTGCTTGAGATTTGGCCAATCCTCCGGCTGCCACGATATCTTTTGTGAGGGACATATAGGTGCACATATCGGCAACGCGTTCAGCGATGAATCTCGAGACGGCATCTGCTACATCTGCTATGTCCATGCCCTGGCACATCAAATCAATAGCGTCTGATTCAGCGGACAGGGCGCATTGAATAGCGATAGACAGATTGCTGGTTGATTTAAGTGCCAATTCAGACATTTCCTGCTCACTTAATCCCATAGCTTTGGCCATGGTAATGTAAAAAATGCCCAGGCCATCGGCACATTTATCATTTTGAGTAACGTCCAGGAGATTCCCGTTTTGGTCATAACAGATAACTTTATGTATATTCCCACCGATATCGATAACTGTTCTGGAATTCTTATTAAGGAATAAAGCCCCCTTTGCATCCGCCACATATTCGGGTACGGTTTTAGTTACGTCCAGTGACGGTACCTTAATCATATCTCTAAAGATTCCAGTAGCTACGATTCCGCCTAGTTCAGCGCTTGAGATTCCGGCATTGTCCGAAGCATCATTAAGTGCTGTTTGAGCCGCAGCGACTACATCAAATCCTGTGGGTACTGTGCAATACCCAAGGATTTCCAGTCCCCTCATTATTATGGCCTTCGTATTAACATGGCCCGCATCCAGTCCAGCCAGAATTTTCTCCTTATTCATGGCGCCACCCGCTTTATTACTTCAACAAGAGCTTCCAACTGTGTCCCAAATTGAGTTATGGGTACGGTTGTATCCAGTTCAAGTTCAGTCAACGGAATTCCCAACATGTCCACGATAGGCTTCAGTGCCACAATGTCCATCGATTGAGGGCTGCAAAATCTCTGATAGAGAAATACGACCCCATCCGGCTTGAAGTCCTCGATGAACTGTTGAATGAACCTGAACCTTTTTTTCTCCCCGGTACCAGGAACAGTGTCTTTTGCAGGACATGGAATTCTACTGATGTATCCCTCAGCGATCGCTTCAAGCTTATCAGGTCTATCTTCGGGCACCTCAAACCAGAAGTACCTGGCTGCGGTGCACGAATCAATGAAAATCAGGTTTGTGCTGTAGTTCAGCTGTTCGATTAAATCGAAAATTCGCAGGTCGTCACAAGCGCCTCCCGTTACCATCAGCCTTACCCCTGACGGCGCTTTGCCAGGCTTGGGTTCCAATCGCTGAATAAGTTGCTCCAGCATTTGATTGCAT
Organism: uncultured Desulfobacteraceae bacterium; assembly: GCA_964423495.1. GTDB lineage: Bacteria > Desulfobacterota > DSM-4660 > Desulfatiglandales > Desulfatiglandaceae > CAYRFN01. The sequence continues at coordinate 4,060 of CAYRFN010000157.1, read as the reverse complement.
TCTTGCTTGTCCATAACTTGGGAAGCCAAAGTCACAGTCGCGGCTTCAGATCCCGTTATTGGTGGGTTGTCACGCCTCAGGAGCTCCCAAAGTCGTTTAAGGAGTCTTCTGGTGTGATTATAAACTTTAATCGCCGTTTCGATATCATCCTCTGTTATAGCTTTTTTCGCAAACTTCTCAATGAATTGTTTAAACTCTTCATAAGACTCCACCATAAACCCACCAGCATGTTTAGTATGTATGATATGAGGGTACGGTATGAGAAAGCTTTTTTCCTGGAATCCTGCAAACCTAACCCAAACATTAAACGCTTCAGCCATATGTATGCAACTGCTACTATGCACGATCAAGTCTAAGAAATCATAATGGTGTTGCAGTCCTTGGTATGCGCAATCATGTGAAAAAGAGCAGTATGTTTCATGAATATAGCTCCTTGTCATTGCTTGTGATTCATGGGAGCTGAGAACTCTCACCGGTATGATCCCGGCTGCATATAGAATTTCCTCGGGAACATGAGTGCACATATATCCAGCTAAGAGCTGCCCTTTCCCTTGAAGGGATTTGGCGTATTCATGGGTATTCTCAGTTATGTGGCGAAAATGTTCGATTATTGCGTCAGTGTCCTTCTTCATCGTTCCTCATGCACCCCCTTTCTTGTGCGCTTCCATAAGATGTACGAACAACTCTGTTTTCCGTTTGGAACCAGGTATATCCATTTTCCGGACATCTACCGTTTCGGTATCGTATTCTACGGTCGGAATTTCGTTCTTAAAAATGCGCTGCATCGCTATGTAACCGTTCCTAAAGTCAGTTTCACAAGTACGGGTAGGCGCTAACAAAAGCCCTTCTGCTTTGAATTCTGTTACCATTGCCCTAGCCATTTGTTCTAGTGCCCAGTAGGACCTTACCCCTTGCCAAGTAGGCCAACCCAGAACTATTTTAGCGAGCGCAGATAGGGCATCTCTTCTGCTGGACAAATCCAGTTCGTCTATCCATGCAGGATCGATGGGTTGCCATGACCATTCTCCATTTACTAATCCCCTGAAATTCCCAGCCGTGCCAAAAGTATAGACCGAGGCAACAATCTCAGCTCCGGCGTCTCTAAGGATTCTCGCAATTTCTGGATGGCCGTAAGTATGTGCTAGTCCAAAATAGACTATTCTGAAGCGTTGATCCGGAACCACACTCTGTCCGGTCTCAACCATGTGTTGCACTTCTTGAAGTAGTGCCTCATATAATTGCACAGCTTCATCCGTTGTCCTGTCCACCATAGCTGGTGGGAATAGAGCGATAAGTCGACGCTCATCCAACGGCGCGGGAGCATGCATATTTAGGGCACATATATTACCCCATAGAACCAGCACCTTGATCTCATTTCTAGCTGCCTTGATGAAGGACGCATCAGAAAAATCCCTACCTGTTACTCTCTCGAGCCAACCTATTCCCTCCTCCATCTGGTCGCACACATATTTTACAATTTTAGGATCTTTCTCCGCATTTCCCCCGCCGATCATATCTATTGGGTACATAGGTACGCCACCGAGACGCCTTGAAACTTCCTGGTACCATTTTGAATGCAGATTGCACAAATGTGTAGTCCAGATCAAATCCGGTTTCGGATATCCCTCCTTGATGGTTCCATCTGTAATGCCTATTTTATCGCGGACCACTTCCCCTACAAACAGTTTCAGGTAACTACACGAGTGAAAGCCTATACCCGCTATTTCAGCAGCTACAATATTCTTGCGGCCTTCTTCAGGTAGTGTCCCCGCCATTGACGCGGCGTGTGGCTCGCCACCTAATATATATACATCCTCACCCAACCCTTTAAGGGGGGCCAACACACTCCAAGTAGAGCCCATGCAGCGAAGGCCTCCAGAGGCATAGAGGTAGTTCCTGTAGCAGGTGGTCTGGTAATTCTTGAAATCGTTCCAGGTTGTTAAGGAATATGCCATTTAAACCTCGTATCCCATTTCTATCAAAGTCTTACTCAAAACTACTTTCTCGTTTCTGGATTTAAAGACCTTACTCCCTATGCGAGTTTGGCCTTTCCTGCAATCTACGAGATACAAAATAATTTTGTCAAGTATTCTTAAAAAAAACAAATAGTTAAAAAAATGAAATTCTTATAAAGTGTTAGCCACGGAGGAGAGGTAATCGGGGGTTATTTATTTTTGAGGTATGGAAAGGAATGTGGTAAGATCTATAAGAAATATTTTGGCGATCAATATCCTGCAATAATCCTCTTGGAAGCGAGAAGGCTCTTTTTAAACGATATGTTGTAGGAGATTGATGTCATTGCCTATGCCTGATCCTCTAAAGAGAACAGCTTCTCAGTGAAGAGAACAAGGGTATAAGAAGATGGAGCAAAAATATTGGAATCCAGTCATTGAGACCCTACCTAGGGAAAGGTTAGAGGGACTTCAACTAAAGAAGTTTCAGAGGATTCTGGAATGGGCCTATAACAACTCCCCGTTTTATAAGCGAATTTACAGGGACGCGGGGCTTGAACCTGGGGATATAAAGGCTTTTGAAGATATACGGCACATCCCAAAGGTAGAGAAGGACATGCTTCGAGATGTTCAAAAACGGGAACCCTTCCCTTATGGCGATATGCTTGCCGTACCGCTGGAAGGGGTCTCCGCATTCAGGCAGACAAGCGGAACAACGGGAACTCAAGTCTATCATGCCGAGTCCTGGCAAGATCTGGAATGGTATTCCGAGACTTGGGCTTATGTTTTATACTCTCAGGGCTTTCGTCCTACCGACAGGGTTTTTATCCCCTTTGGTTACAATATTTTCGTCGCTTTCTGGGGGGGGCACTATGCCGCGGAGAAAATCGGGTGTGAGGTGGTCCCGGGTGGGGTCCTGAACACCCAGGCCAGGGTCCTAAAGATGCGGGAGCTTAAGTGTACGGCTTTTATGGCCACTCCTACCTATGTATTGGGAATGGCCGATGTCGCCAGGAATAAGTTGGGCATTGATGTGGCCAAAGATCTCCATATCCAAAAAATTACCTGTGCAGGCGAACCGGGAGCAAGTATTCCTGCTACCAAAAGAAGAATGGAGGAGGCATGGGGGGCCAAGGTTTACGACCATATCGGGGCTACAGAGAGTGGAGCCTGGAGCTTTGAATGTACGGAACAACCCGGGGGATTGCATATAAACGAGGCCTTTTTCCTTGTGGAGATAGAGGATTTAGAGACTGGTGAGCTAATCACTGAATCCAAGAAGTCAGGGAAGATGATCATCACTGCCCTGGATCGGACCGCAAAGCCATGTGTAAGATTTGATTCCAAAGATATAATCCGTTGGGCCGATTATACATGTGACTGTGGCAGGACTTTTCGCCTTATCCATGGAGGGGTGATAGGTAGGGTTGATGACATAACGAAGGTGAAAGGGGTTCTGCTAGCACCCACGGCCATCGAAGAGGTGGTCCGGAGTTTCTCCGAACTGGGTGATGAGTACGAGGTAATCGTTAGCAAGAGAGGATCCATTGATGATATCCTATTGAAGGTGGAACTACTGCCTGGCAAAGAGAGAAAAGAAGGTCCAACACTCGCTCGCCTGAAGGATCAATTGCGTATAAAGACAAACCTTAAGTACCGTATTGAGGTTCATCCCTATGGTTCTTTGCCCAGACATGAATTGAAGGCTAGAAGATTCAAGGATTTGCGGAGTAAAGAATGATAAAATATGGGATTGAAAACCTCACTTGAAAAAGCAAGATCTTATCAACGGGAAGTGGTTCTGGTGGGGAGATTATGGGGGATTCCTCTAACCTGTGATATCTTGCCAATCTATCAAGCCTCTAAACGGCTCCATGACTTGAGATAGCACTTGCCTGATGCGGATTCCTGAAGATCCCTGTTCGAATTCTTTCTACACAAAGTGTCCGATGGGAATCCGGCTTTTAACTTATTGACTATTCAAGGTTGTCGTTTTAGGCACATTTACAAATAAACCTTTCCTTTTTAAATTATTTCCTTTATATTACCCTTGTATTTTTGGTTCTTCTCCGAATTAGTTGAAGAAAGCCTGGTAAATTTTCAGCGTA
>CAYRFN010000156.1:0-9227 GCA_964423495.1 uncultured Desulfobacteraceae bacterium | reverse complement strand
CCATAGGTTATGGCTACCATAATTACCTTTTCTGGGGGTGAACATTTGTTAAAAGTGTTGAAAGCCATTAATAAAGACATCGAACAAGTATATTCTGCGCGCCATAACCGAAGGGCTTCGTATCCGCGATGCTGACATGCCCATGAAGATGGACCCGGCAGAACATAAAAATGTCAGGGATAGGGGACGTTGTTGACTATATTGACTAAATGTGTTAATTGTTTGAGATATCGATTATGGAAACTATAATGCTCGAAAGTTAATCAGGAGTAAATATGCCCCGACAAGCTCGTCTGGATGCCCCTGGAACCTTGCACCATGTTATCATCAGGGGGATAGAAAAGAGAAAAATAGTCGATGATAAAGATGATCGAAAGAATTTTGTAACTCGCCTCGGAGACCTTGCCTCTGAGACTAAAACCGAAATATATGCTTGGGCCTTGATGTCCAATCACGCCCATATCTTATTACGCAGTGGCCCTCCAGGCCTTTCAAATTATATGAGAAGATTGCTAAGTGGATATGCGATAACCTATAACCTCCGCCATAAACGACACGGGCACCTTTTTCAAAACCGTTACAAATCCGTTGTGTGTGAAGAGGATGCCTATTTCCAAGAGCTTGTCCGATACATCCATCTTAATCCCTTAAGAGCAAACGTAGTTAAAGGCCTATCAAGCCTTGACAGGTATCCCTGGTGCGGCCACAGTGTAGTTATGGGCAGAAGAAAGCATGAATGGCAGAACGTTAATTATGTTTTATCCTGGTTTGACAGTAAAAAACGGCAGGCAAGGAAAGCCTACCATGAATATGTAAAAAAAGGTGTATCAGATGGAAAGAGGCCTGACCTGGTAGGTGGGGGATTAATACGATCACTTGGCGGGTGGTCTGCTGTAATGTCTTTAAGGCGAAGCAATGAGAAGGTTCTGAGTGATGAAAGGATATTAGGCAGTGGTGAGTTTGTAGAAAAACTCATTGAAGAAGCTGATGAGAGAATGAAATATCAGTATTCGGGAGACATGCAAAGAAAGCTGGCTTTAAAGCTGATCAGGGAGGTATCTGAAAAAGAAAGTATTAACCTCAAAGAAATTCAGTCGGGTAGCCGTCGGGGAAAGATACCAAAAATTAGGTCGGATCTGGCGTATCAATTGATTATGGAATATGGCTTGACATTAGCGGAAATAGGGCGACAACTGGGTGTTTCCACCTCTGCTGTTTCAAAAATATTGAAAAGACGGGGAAAGACTTTGTCAATATAGTCAACAACGTCCCCTATCCTTTTCAAAAGTAGCATGGATAGATACTGGTGCTGTTATTAAGATAATCCCGATACCGGAAGATCCTGTCGGTGCTCTGCGAGGTTGCTCTAAAGGGGAAGGGCTTACCAAAAGCCTACTGAACGATAGGACGGAGGATAAAAAGCTTGAAGGATAATCTGTTTCTCCCTGATACGTCTGCAATCCTAACCATGATGGACAATGAGGAAGGGGCCGACACGGTTGAACAGATTCTAAGGACAAAAGATATACTTTTACCCGCCATAATACTACTTGAGGTATATTACAAAACAATACAATACAGGGGCATAGAAGTTGCCGAAGTAAGGTATGCGACAGTGAAGAGTATCAAGGCACATCATATTGCAGAACTGAATGAACCAGTATTGTTAAAGAGCGGGGAATTCAAGGCAGGGTATCGAATATCTTTGGCAGACTCTATAATTGCCGCCTATGCGTTTGTATATGATGCAACACTCGTTCACAAGGATCCTGAATTTGAAGTTATAACCATGATTAATCAAATAAAGTTGCCATATAATCCAAAAGATAAAAGATGATTTCCACAGGCCTTTGCTGTGCATTCCCAAAACGATAGATAATTTGCCTCCAGTCCAGAGGGTCTCAAGACCTGGGGGTATTTGATCTTTTGATTATGTATTATGATTTTTAGTACCCTGTCCGCATATCGTTTCATTCTTGATGAAACGATATAGGCTAAACGGAGAATAATAACGTTATATTAATTGGTTAAACGTTTCATACAGGGCAGCTTTCGTTGCAACCGGCCCGTGATGGCATATCGTTTCACGAATTGTGAAACGATATCTTGACAAGGTCGAAATTTAACTCAATGTTAACTTTTAAACTTATAGACGTCCCACTTTATGAAGTCTCTTCAGGAAGTAGTCATTGAGGACAACGGTAAATCACTGACCCTTAGAACAGAATGTGTCGGAAGCTGTGGGAAGGTGTTTCGGGCCACGGGGGTTGCGATACCTCCTACCATTCGGGAGCTTTCATGATTTGTCAAAGAGCAATGGGTAGTGCCAAGAACTTTTTTAGGGCAGATATGTGCTCGATATCACAGAAGTTATTTTTGGCAACTGTTAAAGATCAGTTTAAGACTGTGTTTAGGGTTTGTTAAGACTGTGTAAAACTATGTTTAAAAGTTTGTTAAGATTTCCAGTTATCCAGATCGAAGATTATTCTCAACCTGTAGGTAGATAAACTGCAGAAGACGGAATATTCCGTCTTCTGCAGTCTGTTAAAATGTAATGAAGTTCTCTTCCCATCCTAATCCCATAGATCAATAATAGTTTTCGCTATCTCAGTATTATCGATGTAAGGGCCACGGACGATATCGGTTTCATCTGCATAAGCCTTGAACAGGCGGGCGACATCACCCTTGGCGAAGAAGGGAATTACGGCGTTGGTATGGTCGCCGCTGTGCCATTCCATGCACGGCAGGTTACCTGCGCCATTATTAACAATAGGTTCCCAGGTTGGGTCGGAGCCAGGACCAGTGAGGTAACCACACTCATGATCACCGGTGACGATAACGAGTGTCTCACCCCAGTTGCTGTTCTTCTGTACCCAGTCGATTACTGCTTCTACAGCCATGTTAAAGTCAATCTCTTCTTCAATCACCCGGCCTGACTGATTAGCATGATCCGCCCAGTCCACTGCGCCACCTTCCACCATCAGGAAGAACCCGTCTGCATCATTATCCAGTACATTCAGGGCTGCTTCAGTCATCTCGGCAAGAGTCGGCACGGTCTCAATCATCGGTACAACGTAAGGGTCGGCATAACCATCACCGCCGCGGCTTTGCTGCAGGGTCTGGTACACATAAGGTATCCCAATAACTCGGGCCGGAGTAGCGCCATCTGCCATAGACTGGAATTCGGCTCGGCTGCGAATAACCGTCCAGTCATCGGCTAAGCCGTCACCATCAGCATCGGCGCCGGTTACAGAATAATCATCAGTCAGGTCAGTCCAAGTAGCTGGTTCGCCCACGTATTTGGGATTACCGGCTCCAGGATTACCGCTGTTGTCATAGTCCGGGGCCCCACAACCCATGATGACGTCGGTCGCACTGTCGTAGATCATCTCGTTGGCGATTTCAGCATAATTGTTGCGGCTGGGGTTATGGGCTACGAATCCAGCCGGGGTGGCATGGCTGAACTCCACGCTAGTAACCACGCCGGTAGCTTTACCTGCAGCCTCTGCATATTCAATTATATGGGTCAATGGATTACCGTCGATATCGACGCCAATCGCACCGTCGTAAGTCTTGAAACCAGTAGACATAGCGGTAGCTGCTGCCGCGGAATCAGTGGCACCTAAGTTCACGTAATTGAAATCCGCCCAGGCCATCTCTGTATCATAGCTACCATAATAGCTATAGGTGCTCATGGCTGTCTTGGTGGGGAATTTCTCGTATACCTGTTCTCCAGATTTGCCGTACTGGTAATAGCTGGCTGCATCGATTTGATTGTAGCCGCAACCATCGCTGATAAGGACGACAACGTTCTTGACTGCGGCGTTTGAGTTGAGGTTCTTGGGTGCTGCAATGACTGTTGTGGATATAAGGAGGGTTGCTGTAAGAGTGGTTATGATAAAAAGTACAATCCCTTTCGATATTCTATTTTTCAATGACTTCAACTCTTTTCTCCTTTTAACAATAACAACTAAGTCAATTGATAAGTATTAGCGAACGATTTAACTCTTTAAAAGCCTAAGGCCATAGGCACCTCCTTTAATGGATTGGCTGCCAGAACTGATCTCCTTTGATATCGTAACAGGCATTTGTTAGCGTTTTGTTTCAAAGTTGTTAGAAGTGTATGTTGCTTAATTTAAATTGTTGTTAAGCCACCTGGAATTGGAATGTGAGAAGGGGACAGCTGGGCACTGTCCCCTCTCCCAAGGAGGTAAGTATGACAAAGAAGGTAAAATCACATTAATAAAAAATAAAATGCCTATTGACTTAACTCATAAAATTCTAACCCTCAAAAGTTGAACTCAATCCTTCACTGATGTTGCTTCACCGATGGGTTTTTTCGTTTTAAATATTATCCTTGTAATTTCGAGATGTTATGGCCATATCTCAGTAAACAATTTAAAAAGCTTATCTGCTTCTAATGAGCTATAAGGCTTTAAGGAAATATTACAGCTTGATTTACTACAAAAGTCTACTCGATGTAAGAACGATGTGTTATCAATGAGTTTCACTTGGCCGCGGCTACGTTACGAACTAAGTCAATAGGCATAAAAATAATACCTACCAATTTGCATATTCCTTAACGAAGATAAAAACCTTGACATTAAAGCAAATCTAACCACCAATCATGAGGTATTGTGGGTCTGGAATCTCCTCCCAGCAGGTCGAACAACTCCAATACCCTCTGTTTCAGGCGGGATATCAAAGCCTTTATTTTCTTTTTCATAAAGGTGCCCTCCTTGTTAAGCTTTAAGACCTTCTTTACTTTTAATAGTAAGACCCAGTTGTTAGGATAATGTTTAATCTTGGTTAGAAAAACATGAAATCTACTTTAGATTTTGGTTAAGACTCTAGACATCACCTGAAAACGATATATGTGTAAAGAATAAGAACTTCCTTTTTTGTGTTGGGAGTATATGAGAAATTGGCCTTGTGTGTCAAGTCAAAGTTGACCTCATAATGTAGTGGGGGTGTCTTGTGGGCCTAAATTGAGAGCAGGGGATGGGAAGGACCAGGATGCCAAGAAGGTGACTGGGGGTTTGATCTTGATAGAAGGACGGAAAATCGAGGAAATTTGGGTAGAGAGATCTCACTTTTCAGACAATCACTTACACAATTAAACTACTAAGTAGAAAAAATTTAAGATTCGATATCATTTCTTTGATGAAATTAGCCTGACAATCAATTCAGCCTTCACGCCGTATTTGAATCATTGGTTTTATTATTTTTACTTGACATGCATGCGTATCCTGTAATACGTTACAACCGAATCGCTATTAACGAACCGTTAAATATTATTATGGAAAACCCTTTTAAATATGGTGGTATTGTTCGCGGTCCACACTTTGCCGACCGCAAAGAGGAATTAGCTGAACTCGTTCAGGAGATGAATAATCTCAGTAGAGTATTTTTGATCTCTCCCAGACGTTTTGGCAAGACCTGCCTTTTGTTCAACCTTATGGATCAACTCCATGATAGTGGATTTGACACGGCTTATCTGGATCTTAATGCCTATCCAGATGTACGAAGTTTTGCGGCAGCTTTTACTTACCTTACCTCTAAGGCCCTGGAATCGAATATGGAGAAGTTGTTGAAAATCTTTGCCGGACTTCAAAGGTTACGGCCAAGGGTATCAGTAGGACAAGATGGCTCACTGACCGGGACTGTGGAAGTGGCCTCCGAATATAAAGAGGCCCTTCCCGCTCTTCTGGAAGGCATGGAACATGCTGAAAAATTGGTATGGAAAAAAGGTAAGAAGCTGGTGGTGATTATCGATGAATTCTCTGACCTTCCCAAATATAACGGTCATATACTTGAAAAGGCGATGCGTTCTGAAATTCAAAAGCATGATCACATCGGATACATTTTCTCTGGCTCAGAACAGTCGGTAATGTTTTCCATGATTCGTGATAGGAAAAGGGCCTTCTACAAATTAGGAAGGATTATGGAAATTGGACCAATTGATAGGGGTTCCTATGCCGATTTTATCTATAACTGGTTTCAAAAAGGGCCATACAAAATGGAAAGGGATAGCCTGGAAAAGATATTTGAATTGGGAATGGATGTGCCATACAACGTCCAGAGACTTTGCCACACCCTGTGGGAATTGGCCAGTGAAACCCATGAGGTGACCTCCTTCATGATTGAAGATCTCCCATTTATTATTGCCAAGCAGGATTCACCTCATTATGAGTTAATCTGGCAATCAGCTTCTCAGCAACAAAAAACCCTTATTATTGCCTTGAGCAAAGATCCCGGGGCCAAGCCCTTTTCCAGAGAATTTCAATTAACCCATCGTATTGGCCCCTCATCCTCCATAAAGGCTTCTCTCGATTCCCTAACGAAAAAAGGTATATTTTACAAGACCAAAGAAGGTTCCTACCAATTCTCTGATATCTTTATGCGATACTGGATTGGTTATCTGAGACTAATAGATAAATAAAGAGTTGACGCGGGAAACGATACACATATGTTTTTGAATGAACTCTATGGGCAGAATAGAACAGAATCGGGGTTTGTCATCTTGATTGAACTACAATCGACTTCAGGCTGGTAATTAGTCGCCAAATGTATCAATGGAAACATATCAGTTCAATAATCTTAGCATAACACTTGATAAGCAAGGATCACGGGAATTTAGCAAGGTCAGTTATCCAATCCGATACGGACGTTTTTCTGAGATAAAGACTCCTGATTATGTTTTTCAATTTAACCTAAATGGAGAGATAAAATACATTCAAGGACGATCTCAAAGTTGGCCTCATCCCGTAGAATGGCTGAAGCGAACAGTGGCAAATGATTGGGTATACTACTCAACTGGAGGTTACACAAGTGTTTATGATTCCTTTGGTGAGTATTACATTCCGTGTCGTGAACTGCTTGAGTTTGTAGCAGAAAGTGCCTATAAATATTTTGAATTTGAACGCTCTAATCTAAAAGGTGCTTGGCTTTTTCTTTTTGGTAGCGCCGAATCCATTATAAATTCTGAAGAGGCCCTATTTGAGTCATTAAATAGTCTTCCGTTTTATACTTACATAAATATAGGGCTTGAGTCTGCTGATCCAATAACGTTGACTGTATTGAAAAAGCCTATTACTGTTAGAATGATCAATGAGGCTTTTTCCAGGATGTTGGAAATAAATAGAAAGTATGAAAAGGTCGAGGTAACTGCAAACTTTATCTTTGGAAATAACCTCCCGGGAAGTCATTTAAATTCATTCTTTGAGTTAAACAGAAGTAGATTAAATTGTTTTTACAGTAAAGGGGCTATCTATTTTTCACCACTAATCAATGGAATGGCGAAAGATGGAGGCTCAAACGGTACGAGGGGAATCTTGAGAAAATTCTATAAAATTAAAGTCCTAAGCCATCTCCCAACATTTATTTACCTTATTCAAAGATTGTAACAGAACCATAAAACTACTTCTACACTCTGAACTATAAGAATGATAATAATGAAGCAAGATAAAACTATAAATTCGCTTTATACTACATATAGCATCCTTACCGGCGGTATGCTTATGTTTCTTTTCCCGGCCTTTTGGGTTTATACCCGAGTGACCGGAAGATATAGAAAACATCTTGGAGAGCGTTTGGGGTTTGTGCCTATCAAAGCGGTTAAATGCCTTTCACGTTCTCCAAGGCTATGGATTCATGCAGTGTCTTTAGGAGAGGTTCAGGTGGCATCATCCATAATAGAGGCCTTAAGACGTATAATGCCTAACTTTTCAGTTGTGCTTTCCACGTTTACTGAACATGGGCGCAAACTGGCAAGAGAAACCTTAGAAGAAGATATTCCTGTAATATATGCACCTATTGATTTTATGGGTTCAGTTCGCAAGGCACTTTCCACTGTTAGACCTGATGTAATAGTCTTTCTTGAAACCGAAATTTGGCCTGCATGGCTTTTCGAGGCGCGGCGCTTGGGAATTAAAACAGCCTTGATTAATGGTCGAATCTCTGTGAGATCCATTGGGAAATATATCAAAGTACGTTCCTTTATTCGTGAGGTCTTAAGAAATTTTGATGTATTTAGTATGATCCTGGAGGAAGATGCTTCTCGCATCAAGGCCATGGGCGCAGATCCCCGGAAAATTGAGGTAAATGGCAATGCCAAATACGATCTTCTGAGGGGTATTGCTGATCCGGATATTGAAACAAAAATGAGGCGGATATTGAACCTTAAAGGATCTCAAAAGGTTTTTGTAGCCGGTAGTACGCGAGATGGTGAAGAAGAATTGATATTGAATGCATATGAACAAATTTTAAAAAAATTCCCTGACACTATTTTAATTATTGCTCCAAGGCATATCGAAAGGTCTCTTGTAATCGGTTCTCTTGTTGAAAGGCGCGGTTTTGAATACCAACTCCGAACCAACTTGAATAATGGTAAAGAAAAGCGCACCGAACAAGTTGTTATTATTAACACCTTTAGCGAGCTGTTCAATATTTACAGTGTTGGGACTATTGTATTTTGTGGTGCCAGCCTGGTTCCACTTGGAGGTCAGAATCCTTTGGAACCGGCTGTTTGGGGAAAGGTGGTTTTATATGGTCCTTCAATGGAAGATTTCTCGGACGCCAGGGCCCTATTGGAGGAAGCAGGGGTTGGTGTGCCTGTTTCCGGTTCCGAAATGCTCGCTGAAAAGGTGATTTGGTTTCTTAGCCATCCAGACGAATTGAGAGAATATGGAGAGCGTGGCCGGGAGGCTGTTCTAAGGAACCAGGGGTCTGCGGTGAAACATGCCAGAGTGATAAAAAGGTTACTGTTTAAGGAGAACTAAAGTAGCCCCCCAACCAGAGGATCCGGAGTCAATCTTGTAGGTTAAAACTCTTGGATGTTTGTCAAGGAGTGAATGGACAGTCCTTCGAAGAACCCCCTTTCCTTTTCCATGGATGATCCTGACTTCATAAATGCCTTTTTCAAGACATGCCCTAAGATACTCATCCACGACCGAAGCTGCATCTTTAGGTGCAAATATATGAAGGTCAAGTATTCCATTAATAGGGATACGAGTAATTTCATGGTCTTCATTTTCCATTGGAATTCATCAGATTATAAATAAATCTTGCTAATCATGCATACGGCAGATTGACCTGCCTGCGCACACCACGCAGACAGGCAGAGCATGGGGTCCTCTTTTCAAAAACGAGACGTCAACTTCAAGGCCAAAGAGACATCACTGCGCTACGGCGGGCGGAGGGTTAAGTCAGTACCTTGCCTTTATGGT